>SVRL01000094.1 GCA_015064845.1 Oscillospiraceae bacterium
GTAGTTGTTTTGCTTCGCAAAAGTGCAAAATATTTTGCACCACACCTCATCCGCCTCTCTTCCGATTCAAGAATCGGGAGGCACCTTCCCCCGCTGGGGAAGGCTTATAAATTCCCGTTTATCTTACGAATTTTATCTCTCTCAAAAAAAGGAAAAACTTTTGGTTGACAAACAAATTGCGCCGTGCTATAATAAAATAAATCGTTCGACATTTTTATAATAGGTTAATGATAAAAAATGAGAGGTGTTGGAATTTTTATGTCTAAGTTTTTGAAGTGGTTGGATAATTATTGGTATCATTATAAATGGCATACCATTATCGTTGCTTTCTTTCTGATTATCGGAATCATTTCCACGGTTCAGATTTTTAACAGAGAAACCTACGATGCTTATGTGATGTACGTCGGCGGCGAGGAAATTCCCGATACGAAATATTACGATATCATGCAATCCTTGAAAGCCGTTTCTTCCGATTATGACGGTAATAAAGAACATAAGATCAATTTCGGAAAAATGGCATTTATTTCCGATCCCGAAAACAACATGGCTTCTACGATTAACTCACCGACCGTTCAATTTCTTTCCAATCTCGTTGTTCAGCCTTATTATATATATTTGATGGATGTTGAAGTTTATAAGCTTTATAAGGACAGCGGTGTTTTCGTACCGATCTCCGAATTGATGACAGACGTTCCCGAAGATTGGTATTATGATGAAACTGCGGTTTATTTTGATAAGACCGACTATGCGAACAGCTTTGCAGGTGTGGACAAATTGGGTGAAAATACATTGCTCGTGATAAAGATCATGCCTTACGCTTCTTCCAAAAGGGTTGCGGCGGCTGAACGCACGTCGTACGAAAATCATTTGGATATGTTGAAAAATATTCTTTCTTACAGAAAGAACGGATAAAGAAAGGAATGTAACATCATGAAAATTCTTGCAATCGGAAACAGCTTTTCTCAGGATGCAACAACGTACATTGAAGATATCGCAAACTCTATGGGGATCGAAGATATCACGGCTGCGAATCTGTATATTCCCGGCTGTCCTTTGACCAAGCACGCGGAAAATCTGAAAACGGATGAATTGGAATATGAATATCAGCTCCGCGGAAAGGGCATTTATAAAACTTCCATCCACGCCGCTCTGGTCAGCGACGATTGGGATGTGATCACCATGCAGCAGGTCAGCGGAGATTCCGGTCTTTACGATACGTTCCATCCTTATATTGATGAACTTTACGCAGAGATCAAACGCCTTTGCCCGAACGCGAAGGTTCTTTTGCACCGCACGTGGGCTTACGAAGAAAGAAGCGGACATAATCGTTTTATTGATTACGGACGCAATCATGATACGATGAATGCGGCAATCGAAGAAACCTCTCAGAAGATTGCTTCCGAACTCGGTATTGATATCATTCCTGCCGGTAAGGTAGTTCATGAGATCAAAAAGAATCTTCCCGAATTTGACGTGCTGAACGGCGGCGCATCTCTTTACCGCGACCGTTTCCATATGGGCAATTGCTACGGCAGATATATCGTTGCTTGCGTATGGCTCAAAAAGGTTTGCGGCATTCAGGATATTTCTTCCGCAAGATTCATTCCCAACGAAGCATATCCTCCGTTGATTAAAAAACTCAACGAATATATCAATCAGATACAATTTTGATGAAATTTGAAAATTTGAAAAAAATTTGAAAAAAATTCAAAAAAGGTATTGACATTTCAAAAAGAATGTGATATTATATATGAGCGGTCGACAAGAGAGCCGCTCATAAATGCGGGTGTAGTTCAATGGTAGAACTCCAGCCTTCCAAGCTGGTCGCGTGGGTTCGATTCCCATCATCCGCTCCATGGTATGTGCCTTTAGCTCAGCAGGATAGAGCAACTGCCTTCTAAGCAGTAGGTCGAGGGTTCGAATCCCCCAAGGCACGCCATTTATATGGTGGATATGGCTCAGTTGGTTAGAGCGCCAGGTTGTGGCCCTGGAGGCCGTCGGTTCGAATCCGATTATCCACCCCAGATAGAAAAAAGCACTTGCGTAAGCAGGTGCTTTTTTCAGTGAAATTCGTTCCTTGCGGAACGAGTGAAATACACTGGCGCGTGTGAAATTGCCTGCGGCAGTGAAATACGCCTGCGGCGTGTGAAGGAACGAATTTTATTTCACATCGAACAGAGCCGAAGGCGACGTGAGATATTTCACAATTTTCGCAATGCGAAAATTATTTCACATTCGGCAAAAGCCGAATATTTCACTTGAAAGAACGCAAGTTTGATGGAACGGTAAATGATTGTTTATGGTGCTTGCCTCATCCGTCATTATACCGCTTGCGCGGTAAAATGACGGATGAGGTCGTTAATTTTGTAAATTCCCGTTTATCTTACCATTGAAAGATCAACTTTGAGAGGGCGTTGCCCACTTTTATTACAGAAATGAAAGGAAGATAACCCATGAAAAAATTACCGCCGAGGGCGATCTTTGCCGCGATTTTTTGTAATATTCTTTTCGGCAGCGCATTTCCGATGATTAAATTGGGATATGAATATTTCGGTATATCCGACGACGTATTTTCTAAAATTCTTTATGCCGGAATCCGCTTTTTTATTGCGGGAATCATCGTTTTCATCATAGATTCCGTCAGAAATAAAAAAATTGCCGCAATCGCAAAGCCGAATATCAAAAACGTCATTTTGCTCGGCGTTACCTATACCTTTTTACAGTATATCTTTTTCTACGTGGGACTTTCCAATACAACTGGTGCTTCGGGTTCCGTTGTGAATTCGGCATCGGTCTTTTTTGCCATTATTCTTGCGCATTTTATCTATCCCGATGATAAACTGAATTTCAAAAAATTCGTGGGATGTGCGGTCGGTTTTGCAGGTGTTGCGCTTGCGTGCTTTGCAGGCGGAGAATTTTCGGGCATCGGGTTCAGCGGAGAAGGTTTTATTCTGATTGCGGGAATGTTTTTCGTCATCGGTTCTGTGATCAATAAAAAAGCTTCAAAAATCAATGGTAGTTTTACCGTAACGGCATATAATTTGCTGATTGGCGGATTTCTTTTGATCATAACGGGACTTTTGGGTTATAACGGTGAAATAACGGTAACACCGCTCGGCATTCTCGTGCTTTTCTATCTCGTTTTGGTTTCTTCCGTCGGCGTTGCCGTCTGGAGTTCGCTTTTGAAAAACTATCCCATCGGTAAAATCAGCGTATATAATTTTATTATCCCCGTTTCGGGAACCTTGCTTTCGGGACTTTTTTTGAAAGAAAATATTCTGATTTGGGAATATGCCGCGGCGCTTTTGCTTGTAAGCGTTGGTATTTTCTGCGTGAATTATATACCGAACAGAAAATGAAAACAAATTTGATGGGAAGATAAATGATGGTTTACGGGAGTAATTTCGGGGTTTGTTCGTAGGGACCGGCGTCCTCGACGGTCCGAGCAAAATAACAAAGTTGATTTGGATTTCTGTAGAAGTTGTCTTCTCGTTGACAGAATTTTATACAAATTTTTCATTTGGTAACGGACAGTCGAGGACGACTGTCCCTACAATCGCATAAAATCCATATTCGTTTTACACCCGTAAATTCCCATTTATCTTATCATCGTATACATGAAATAGGAGATTGAAGATGAAAAACAAAAAATACAGAATGATTATCATTTTAGGTTCGGCAGTTTTGCTTTTGGCATTGATTTTTTATATTGCATGGGGCAATACGGCGTTGGAACTGAATACGTATACCGTTACGGGAGAATCTTTGCCCGAAGTGTTTGACGGTTTTCGTATCGTGCAGATTTCAGACCTGCATAATGCGGAATTTGGAAAAAACAATGAAAAATTGCTTGCACTGATAAAAGAATCAAAGCCGAATATCATCGTGATTACGGGTGATATGATAGATGAACGGACAGATGTGAATATTTCTTTGCGTTTTGCGGAAGAAGCCGTAAAAATTGCGCCTTGTTATTACGTTACGGGCAATCATGAACACAGAATTCCGAAAGATTACGAAAAATTAAAAAACGGCTTACTTTCGTTTGGCGTTACCGTCCTTGAAAATGCCCGTACGGAAATAGAATATAAAGGGGAAACGGTTACGTTGATCGGCGTAAACGATCCGGTTTTTGGCGTAAAAGTGGATTCTTCTTTGAAGAAATTGAAAAGTCAAGATGACGGTTATACGATTCTCCTTTCCCACCGTCCCGAATTGTTTGATACATACGTTGAAAATGAAATAAATCTGGTTTTCACGGGCCATGCGCACGGCGGACAGTTCCGTCTTCCGTGGATTGGCGGACTTTATGCGCCGCATCAAGGCATATTTCCCGAATATGACGGCGGTTTATATACGGATGGAAATACGAATATGATCGTCAGCCGCGGAATCGGAAAAAGCGCTTTTCCTTTCCGTTTCAATAACAGACCCAACGTGGTCTTGGTTGAATTACAGGCTTGAAAAATTTGAAAACAGAAGCAAACGGCAAAAAACTTCCGATTGTATTTCGCTGATTGGAGCGAATCGACCGGAAGTTTTTTATATTAATGCGAGTTCGATGGAAAGATAAATGATTGTTTATGCGTCTGTCTGTTGCCGAAGGCTGGGGAAGGCTCATAAATTCCCGTTTATCGCAATAAAAAGTCCGCAAAACATTCCGTCTGTTGAAAAACTACCCCTTTTTGCCGTCATTCTGGAGCGCACCGATGGCAACATCGGAAGCGATAGAATCTCATCGCAAAACTCAACTAACTTTCAAAAGAATCCTATCTTTTGCTACGGGATTCTATCGGGCAAAGCATTGCCCTCCAGAATGACAGTGCGTAGCGTTCGTTTGTACGCTGACGAGAATTTCAGTAACGGACAGTCGAGGACGCCTGTCCCTACAATCGCATAAAATCCATATTCGTTTTACACCCGTAAATTCCCGTTTATCTTACCAATTTCACGTTGTATTCTGGATTTATTAACGGATATAGAGACTGCCGTCGGAGCAAGTGACATAATTTGTGGAAATTTGGTCACCCCAACCATGGCCTTTGGAAATTGCGTGCCATTCAGAAATGGTTCCATTAAATGTAATGGTCGCTAAATTGTAGCAAAATTGGAACGCACATCTTTGAATGCTCGTCATACTGATGGGGATTGTAACGCTCGTCAAACCTTTGCAATTTTGGAACGCGAAATTACCAATGACCATTACGCTGTCAGGGATCGTAATGCCCGTCAAGTTTTCGCAACCTTGGAAAGCTCTTTCGCCAATGCTTGTTACCGTATTTGGAATCGTATACGCGCCTGTTTTTCCCACAGGACAGTAAACCAATTTCGTGAATTCAGGTTATTAAACATATCCATCATTATAACATATATTTGGTTCTATTACAATAGAAAAATGAAGTTTTGCAAAGGAGCTTTCTGATTGTTGTCAACCTTTTTGAAAATGCCGAAAAGCATCTTGAAAAATCGGATTTGATATGATAAACTGTTGATACAGAATTTTGATAAAGGAGATTTGGTTATGAATCTTTCAATCAATCCGAGACATTTTATGGATGCCGCAATCTGGGAAGAAAAAAGAACGATTTTCGAAGCCGTTGCATTGTTGAACGAAGCGGGATTTTCTCATTTTGATTTAGAAGCGGAAACGGAAGCGGAGGCAGAGAAACTTGCCGAATATCTGAAAGAGAAAAATCTTTCTGTCATTCAAAGTCATATGCCGTTTAACCGTTATAAACGCATTGATAACGAGCTTTTCCGAAAAAACGTCATGGCATACGCCAAAAATGCGAAAATCATGGACAGTAAAATCCTCGTCGTTCATGGAGATGAATATGATTATAAAAATCAGCCGTACAGTTCTGCGGCGGCATTGGAACATAATTACCGATTTTTTTATGACCTCGTGGATTATGCGTCGGCAAACGGTATGCGCGTTGCGTTTGAAAATACCTTTCAGGAAGCAACCATGACCATCAAACCGCATTTTTCCGCTTTGACGGATGATCTTTTGGCGTTGCTCGACCGTTATAAAACGGATACGGTAGGTATTTGTTGGGATACGGGACACGCTAAGGTGCAGTACGGAGAACGCGATATCGATGCGCTGAAACTTGTGGCGGATAAAGTGATTTGCACGCATATCCATGATAATTATTCTAATCAGGATCTCCACGGATTTCCGTTCACGGGCAGTATCCATTGGAAAAAATTCATGCAAACCTTGAATGACATAGGCTACAAAGGCGATCTTTCTTTTGAATTTGTTTACGACCGTTTGCCCAAAGCATTGGCTCTCGATTATCTGAAATTGATCTACCGTACGGGAGAATATCTGCTTCATGAAATAAACGTAACGTGAGTTCGATGGAAAGATAAATGATTGTTTAGCGTAATAAAAGATTGGCAAAATGTTCTGTTTGTTGAGCGAGTACCGTTCTTGATGTCATTCTGGAGGGACGCAGTCCCGATAGAATCTCATCGCAAACCTCAACTAACTTTTGAAAGAATCTTATCTTTTGCAAAGAGATTCTATCACTCACTGCGTTCGTTCCAGAATGACGGTACCGGACGTTGGTTTGTACGCTGACGGAAAATTCAGCAGCTTTTTATGCACG
>SVRL01000095.1 GCA_015064845.1 Oscillospiraceae bacterium
GGTTGAAAAGGATCCTTTGACGGGATATCCTGTTGTTCATGCCTCTGGCATCAAGGGCGCATTACGCGAAGCGTATGAAAAAACTCATACCGAAGACGACCAAACGAAACGCATATTCGGCAAGCCTGCAACGGATAACGAAACCGATACGGGAGGCTCTTATAAATTTTTCGACGCGCATTTGCTTTACCGTCCGATGCGCGCAGAAGGAAATCTTCCTTATGTGAATGTAACGACCGTTACCGCAATTAAGAACTTTGTCAATTTGGCAAAAGCCTTCGGTGTTGATCCCGGATTGAATGTGAGTGTGCTGGACAACCTTTCTTTTGGGAAGGCTAAATTTTTGACGTCAGACTCCAACGTCAAGGTGGAAAGTGAGCTTTGTGCTACTTTGGCAACCAACGTGGTCGATGCACTGAAATCCTTCCTTGGCGACCATTTCGCGATTGCCGCCAACATGGACGATTACGATTTGCCCGTAATCGCCAGAAACTGTCTGCAGAAGCAAAAAAATCTTTGGTATGAGGAATATGTTCCTTACGGAAGCAGATTTTATATGCTTGCAATCATTCCCGACGGCACCGATGCACAAGAGATCAAGGAAGTGTTCCCCGAAGTCGCACAAATCGGCGGAAACTGCTCCGTCGGCTACGGTTATTGTAAGTTTGAATGTAAATTCAGCAGTCAGGAGGCTTGATGATGAACAAGCGAAAAGTAGAACAGCTTCTTCCCAAGGCGATTGAGGCATTGAATGCTTCTCAGATCAAAAAAACAGATCAAAATGGTGCTTGCTACATTGAAAAGGGTTTCCGCGGTCAGATATCCTCGTTTGGTGCAGCCGTGACGATGGGTAGTTTTCGCGCGGCAGTTGCCTTCTTTGGCAATAACGGCGAAAGTGACGTAGAGCGTTCGGAATTGATCCGCACAATGTATTACATGGTAAAGGGCGAATGGTTTCCTGCGCAGACGATTGTAGAAGAGATCGTGTCGATGGACAATGCAAAGCTTGCGCAGATGAAGGAGGACTTTATCAATGCCTCCGTTGCTTTGAAGCTTGCTTTGAATGCATTCGACCTGAGAGATAAATCCAAATAAAGGAAGGTGTTTTTATGAAAAATTTAAACCTTCTGTTCAATAAAACGTATTATTCCGATATGGCGGATACGGAAGCCTTCAACAAGGCGGTTATCAAAAGAAATGAAGAGCTTTTCTCCACTGTTTTCTATGACAGGGATTACACTGCGTGCCCTTTGAAGGGCTGCGGCTCATTTTTATTGAAAACGAGATATCCCGGTCTTTTGGTTGGCACAGGTTATGCGCACGGTCTCGGATACGATAATGTCAGCGCAGATATCAACTGTGGATTTTCTTTTGATTACGTTTCGGGTCAGCCCTATATTCCTGGTAGCTCTGTCAAGGGTATTCTCCGAAGCGCATTCCGGAAAGACGAGTTGAGAGCTTTTATTGCTGACTTTTGTGCCATCGGTGAAGATCAGGTAGAAGCGTTTGAAAATCAGATTTTTGGTACAAGCGCGGAGGATGACGGCGAAGGAGATGACGTTTTCCTTGATGCCGTGATCCGTTGTGGCGATCAGAATGGTCATATTTTGGGCGATGATTATATTACGCCGCATCGTAGTGCAATCGAAAATCCCACACCCATACGGATCATCAAAATTTTACCTGACGTCGTTTTTGAATTCCGTTTTATATTGAAGGATTATGAAAAGGACGGAGTCAAGGTTACTGTAGAACAGAAGCTTGCATTGTTTTCCGAGCTTGCGCAAATTCTCGGTATTGGCGCGAAAACCAACGTCGGTTACGGAGCAATGACACCTGCTGATGAATCCAGTGTGAACGTTCCGACCGCTCCGACACCTGCTCCTGTAACCGTGGATTCTACTCCTGCTCCGACGGTTGTGACTGCGCCTCCCGTGCAGTTGCCTACGGATGCCGATATAGGAAAGGTCTTTACTGCGGTTGTAGGAAAGAGAAAAGATCCCAAAAACTATTATTTGACCGTCAACTATAACGGTTCGACTTTCCAAGGTTCGCTTAGACTGAAAGGGGAGGCTCCGACAGGAGAAATTGAAGTTATTTTCAGCGAGATCAGCGGAAAAAATTATAAATTTCTATTGCCGTAACAGAAAATTCAATCAATATTGATCCAACACGGGAGTCGAAAGCCTCCCGTGGTACCTATTTTCAAAAAGGAGACATCATGGAAAAAGAAAACAAAGATACACAATTTTCTCTTGGCACTCCACAGGCGTTACCGACGGAAAAGGACATAGGGAAGTGCTTTACTGCGAATGTCGTAGGACATCAGGATAGGAAATGTTACAGACTCAAGGTTAACTATGAAGGTTCGTCTTTCAATGGAATGATTAAAAAAACTCAGTTTGAGGGCGATCCTCCGACGGGGGAAATTAATGTCAAACTCCATGAGATTTCAGGAAGGATTTATAAATTTGTATTGGCATAACATCGGTTTCGGATACCTTTGAGCGGCATCCGAGTATAAAGCGGGAGGCGAAAGCCTTCCGCGATACCCATTTTCAAAAAGGAGACATCATGGAAAAAGAAAACATTACGGAACAAGAGAAAACAGAAAAGAAAACAGAAGAGCCTTCCGTTCAGAGTTATCATACGTTTATGTTTCCGTTTCTTTATGAAATGAACAAAACAACGAGAAAAAAATTTGAAAAATGTCTTCATCCCGGATGGTTTCTTGATATTTGGAATCCTCAAGCGATGAGTTCGGCAGAAGCTTATAATCAATATCATTATTTCAACAAAGCTGCACATAACGCAATCTATACATTTAAGGATTCCTATGAAGAGGTTGTTAGAAATTTCAGATTTGATCTTCTTTCTCTTACGGAAGAGCATCCTGTGGCGAATAGAGAACGTGAATTGAACCGAGATAAAGGAAAGAATAACTTCATAAAATACATTATTCATAAAGATCACTATGATCCTCAGAAAGTGAAGCATTATTCTTTGAATATTCATGCGATACGATTGCGTCTTTATAATACGGGAGTAGGTATTCTGGTTTTTGAATTGGAAAATTGGGACCACTCTACTGAAGAGGAGATTACTGCAATCAATGATTTCGGAAGACGTATTTATGCGCCTTTTTATGGTGCCGGCAATGGCAATATCTTTTGCAATATTTGTGCAAATGAAATCTATTTCGAATTGAATCATAATCCCTATAATCGTGAAAATGCAAAATTGGTTTCCGAACAACTTTCCTCAGCGGCAGATGTAACTTTCCTTGCTGAACCTATTATGAAGCTTCTTAGTAACGATATTTATACCGTAACAACAAAAGACCATCCCGAACGTAACGAATTTTGTATTGAACCCATTATTGATGACAGAATGTTTGTTGCTTGTTATTATAAGAATGCTGATTTTGTGGATACTATGCGCGAATGGAATGGTGAGAATTATCGCTATATTACAGATGCAAAATCAATGTATCCGTTTTTTAATGGGAAAGGTCCATATCCGGATGAATGCGAGAAAAAAACTGACGAAAGCCAGCAAGTCTCAGAACAGAAAGATCCAAACGAAGAAAGTAAAGAAAATTCAGATGAAAACCCAAAAGATTCAAAACAGAAAAATCCAAACGAAGAAAGTAAAGAAAATTCAGATGAAACCCCAAAAGATTCAAAACAGAAAAATCCAAACGCAGCAAATCGTCTTTATACTATGATGTATGTGGATGGCGATGGCATTTGCTGCCACAGCAGAAGCATGTTGCAGAACTTGCTTTCGGATGATCATATATATACCCGTTGGTTGGAAAACGGATGGTATGAAGATGAAAAAAAGAAAAACATATTCGGTGGTTCGATTACGGGATTCAGTGAATATACGATGATTAGTGTATCGAAAGACCCACCTCCGCATTTGATTTCAGCATTTTTGACGGAATATGTTGAAATGGCAACTCTTGTTTTGGCGCAAAGAGCCTCTTTGCTTTCGTTTGAATATATGATCAGTGAATGTGCACTCAAAAGAAATTACAAGGTTGAAGACATTCAAGAAAAATATACACTTTTCCAATCGCAGATTTTGTTGAAAGAAGTCTCTCCTCAGCAGCAAGGCATTGAACTTTACGATATGCTTGAGAAGAATCTGATGATAGAAAAAGAGCAGTCTGAGATTAAAATTCAGATTGAAGGTCTTTTCGCGCAGACGAATTTCGATCATGACAGCAGCGAAAATGGAATCTTATTCTGGCTATCCATTCTGGGAATTTTTGAAACGGCGGATACTTTTTTCGGCTTTTTTGATATGAGTGACTGTATTGCCCATTCTCTTACAATTGTACTTACTGTTTGCGTAGCCGGCGGAATACATTGGTTTTTGAAAAAGAGAACAAAATAATTTCACTCAAAGCAGTTTAGATTTTTGTGGTATTAGTTTTGATAAAGATATGAAAAGATTTTTGTCGATGCGGAAAGTGGCGGCTCTGTTTATCATGCTTATGACGAAGTCTTTGATTTCGGGAGCGGTGTGAACGGAATTTAATTGAAAAAAGGCGAAGATCGAATTTTTACGGTTCGTTCTTCGCCTTTTTTTGCATTGAATTAGCATGAAATTATTTTTGATTTTCGTGAATGCTATGTTTTAATGAAAGAAATTATATAAAGAGATTTGTTCCGAATTGATACATTTTGCATTGATTCACGTATGAAATTGCAGTATTTTTTAAAAAATAGGGGTTGACAAAACAAGAAGTATGGTGTATAATAAGGTAGAACACAAAATCTTGTTGTTCCTTATCCCGTACGGGGATTGATACCTCCTTAGTGAGTACGGTTACCTTGACGGTGACAAGTTCCTTATCCCGTACGGGGATTCACAGAATCCTTACGGATTCCGTTAGGCTTTCGCCCGCGAAAGCCACATCTGCCCCTACCCAAGCAAGTTCCTTAACCCACTTTCGCTTGCGAAAGTGCAATGGCCGACGAAGTTGGCTGTGCGTTCGGGGATTGATACTAGTTCTCGGAACGCTGTATGTAGCGTTCTCCATATTCTTGTTCCTTAACCCGTACGCACAGAATCCTTACGGATTCCGTTAAACTTTCGCTCTGCGAAAGTTGTGCGCCGTCGGGGTTCATGTGTTCCTTATCTCCTTTTGGCAAAAGAAAACCGCCGTGCTTTTCAACGGCGGACATTTTATTTTATAGAAATTGGTAATGATTATGAAAAGATTTTTTGTAGATGCGGAAACCGATGGATTATACGGGCCGTTTTTAAGCATTGCCGCTATGGTAACGGATGAAAACGGTGTGGAGCTTGACCGCTTTTATGCATCGGTAAACGTTTCCTGTGAGCAGTTAAACTCCGAATGGGTCAGAGCGAACGTTTATCCCGACCTGAAAAACGCGGAGATGTTTTTTGATACCGAGGCAGAAATGCTGGAAGCATTTTGGAAATTCTGGATGAAGCACAGGGCAGATTCCATTTGTATTGCTTATGTGCAGTATCCCGTGGAAGCTCGTCTTTTTACGCGCTGTGTAATGAAAAACACGACAGAAAGAGCTTTTTTGGGACCTTTTCCGCTCTATGATCTCAGCACGCTTCTTGTGTCAAAAGGTTTTTCCTTTGATGTGAATATACAAGCTCTTTCGGGATTGAATCTCAAAGCACATGATGCCATGAATGACGTAAGAATGCTGGCGTCGGTTTGGAATAAGCTTGACGGCGAATGAAATATGTTTGGATTGAAATTTATGAAAAAGATAATGTGCTATGTTAGGACTTGTTTGAAATTGAATGGTGTTGACGTTAAAAACCTCTTGCGACAAAATATCATCGCAAGAGGTTTTTGTTGGTTACGGTCCGTCGAATTCGGGGGTTATAAGCGTAATACGAAGCAGAAAACAAAATCTGTGAAAAATACGGAGAAGAAATAGTCGTGATCGGCAAGGAAAAGTTCCTGAACATCATAAAATATGTTGTTGTTTGATATTTTGCTTTGCAGCAAAATATTTGCTTCATAAATATATAAATTTTATCATTTTGTATTGACTTAATTTCTCTGTTGTGATATAATACAAATTTGGTATGTGAAGTTAGTGCACAAACACAAATCACTGACTTCTGCCATCAATATCATTTTGAAAGAAGGCATGTTTTTATGACTCAGACAGCCAGCATTTTCCTCAGCTTGTCAATTGCATTGCTTGCAGGTTTGCTTTTGTCCAGACTTGCAAAAAAGGTTCAGCTTCCTGCGGTTACCGCGTATTTGATTGCCGGCGTATTGATCGGTCCTTTCGTACTCGGCGCGCTTGATATTCCCGGTATCGGTATCACAGCAGAGCAGCTCCACGGATTCTCCATTATTTCGGACTTGGCACTTGGCTTTATCGCTTTTGCGATGGGTAACGAGTTCCGTGTTTCCCAGTTGAAAAAAATCGGTAAGCAGGCTTTTG
>SVRL01000096.1 GCA_015064845.1 Oscillospiraceae bacterium
ACGATATTGCCATCGACAATTCTTCTGTTGCACTATTCCTTAAATGTGGGTTTGTTGAAGTTCTGCGAACCACTGAGTATGTTTTAGTAAAAAAGGAATTGTGAGTTAACCAAATTCCAATTTGTCGCTTAGCTTCACTCAAAAGATCCTGCCACGATTCGCCGTAGCTATCTTTGTTTTCAACATCTCAATTTTTAAATAGGAAAATATTTTGATGAAAATTTTATTTTCCATCAAATAATTTTTTCAAAAATATTTATTAAAAAATTTTTTCAATAATTTTTTTCAAAAGATATGCCACGATCCCAGCGAATCGTGGCTTTTCTCATTAATTTTTGAAAATTTTTCGATTTCGCGGGTTCAAATCCTTTCAAACCCGAAAAGCATCTAAATTAAAATAAAAATTTTTTTGCGATTCGCGGGTTCGAATCCTTTTAAAAGGGAAATGGGCGTGTTTTGAAAAGCCAAAATAAAAATTTTTTAAATTTTTTTGAAAGAAAATAAAAAAACCGAAAGAATTTTGAACTCTGTCGCGAGTTCGAATCCTTTCGGTTGCTTAAAGGCGATATTGAATTGTTGAAAAAGTGCGTTTTCGGTAGTTCGAATCCTTTCGGTCGGCGAAAAATCGATTTTGGATCTATGAAAAACCGAAAAAAGTTATAGGCGCAAAAAACGGAGATATCTCTCGAAATCTCCGTTTTTCTTCATTTTTCGCGGCCGGATCTATTTCGACCGCTCCACTTGGCAGGGGCAGTAGGATTCGAACCCACGACAAACGGTTTTGGAGACCGCTGCTCTACCAGCTGAACTATACCCCTATATAATTATAAAAATGTGGTGGGCCCTTAGGGACTCGAACCCTAGACCGACCGGTTATGAGCCGGTTGCTCTAACCAACTGAGCTAAAGGCCCGAAGTGTCTCTTTGGCTTGGCACGACTAAGATTATAGCACACCATTTTCTTTTTGTCAATAGTTTTTTTGAAATTTTTTATATTTTTTCACTTGTTTTTTCTCTTGACACAACTGTTTCTTCTTGGTACAATAAAAACGAATTTTAATATAAGGAATCGTTTTTTTATGAAAAAATCCACATTAAAAATTTCTTTGATTGCTCTGACAGCTTGTTTTATCTGTATATGCGCACAAATTGCAATTCCGCTCGGAGGTGTTCCTTTGACGTTACAAACGTTTGCCGTTGCTTTTTGCGGTTATACGCTCGGCAAATATAGCGGAACTCTTTCATGTTTGATTTATCTTTCTCTCGGCGCAATCGGACTTCCTGTTTTTGCGGGATTCGGTGCTTCTCTCGCATTTTTATTCGGTCCGACAGGCGGTTTTTTATTCGGATTCTTATTTCTTGCTTTCTTTTGCGGTTCTGTATCTTCAAAAGCCTCTGTTCTCTTTTCCTTTCTTATTTCTTTGATTGGCCTTTTGATTTGTCATCTTCTCGGAATTTTTTGGTTTTCCCATATAAGCGACATATCTTTGGCACAAAGTTTCTTGCTTTCTTCACTTCCCTATTTACTCAAAGATATACTTTCTTTGATTTTTGCAAGAGTTTTATTTTGCAAACTCCTACAAAGATATCCTCAATTTTCATTTTTTCGGAGCAAAACTTGACAAGATTAAGATTTTAAGCTATAATAATTGTATATATCATAATTAAATTTATAATTTAAGAAAGGATTTCATCTCATGAGAGCTGACGGAAAAAGAGTAAAAAACGTTGACCCTATGTATACCTTGGCACCTTATTTCATGCGTCGCAGAAGCGATGCGCAAAATGCAATTACCGTAACCGTACCTTATGATAACGTTCATGATTACGTATTGGATGCCAGAAAAAAAGGAATTAAACTCAGCCATCTGACTGTTGTAATGGCTGCACTCGTCCGCACTGTTTCCGAATTTCCCGAATTGAACCGATTCGTTGTCAACAGTAAAATTTATGCGCACAATGAACTCAAAATCGCCATGGTCGTTCTCCGCCCCTCTGACAACAATCCCTCTATGGGCAAAATGAAATTCGATCTTTACGATACGGTTTTTGATGTCAACGATAAAATCGATGCTTTTATCAATGAAAATAACAAATCAACCAGTAATACAAAAGTCGATCAGCTTTTCAAAACACTTGTCAGCTGCGGACCGCTCATGCGTTTTGTTCTCGGTACATTACGCGGTCTGGATAAACTCGGCTGGCTCCCGAAAGCGGTCATTGATCTCACTCCTTTCCACGGTTCTTTGGTTTTCACAAATCTGGCAAGCATCCGTACCAATCACATTTATCATCACGTTTATGACTTCGGCACGATGGGTATGGTCGTTGCCATGGGCAATAATATTGATGCACCGAAAAAGAAAAAAGGAGAAATCGTCCTCGAAAAACAGATTCCTTTTGGCATTGTCATGGATGAACGTCTGGCAGACGGACATCGTTATGCGCAGGCATTTGCTTCCATTGAAAAATATCTGAAAAATCCCACGCTTTTGGAAACACCTCCCGAAAGTGTAAAAGTGGATTATGAATTTGAAGGCCTTTCCGAACGCTTCAAATCTGAAAAAACAAAACAAAAAGAAGCTATCAAAGCAGAAAAGCAAAGAAAAAAACAAGAAAAGCGAGAAGCAAAAAATTAAATCGTTTCATCCTTTTCTAAAATTTATATTGAAAAACGCTCCGATCGTAAAACAATCGGAGCGTTCGTTTATTTCTCGTTCAATGTCCATCCGCAGTCCCCGTGATAGATCATCTGTTTTGTCATACCGCCATCGATGCAAATATTTTCTCCCGTGATAAAGCCTGCCATATCCGAACAAAGATATAGCACCATATTGGCAATATCATCGGGATTTCCCACTCTTCCCGTTGGTTGCTGAACGGCATCGGGTCCTTCATAAACCGTATACTGATTATCGATCCAACCGGGAGAAATAGAATTAACACGCACTTTTCCTGCCAAACTGACCGCAAGCGCATGTGTCAGTGCAGAAATACCGCCCTTGGCCGCCGTATAACTTTCTGTTTCGGGTTGGCTCATACGGTCGCGGGAAGAAGAGATATTGACAATACTTGCGCCCACTGCAAAATACGGGGAAAAAAGCTTCGAAAGATAAAACGGAGCCGTAACACCCACTTTCATGGCATATTCAAAATCTTCATAACTTCCTTCCGTGATACCGCACATTTTGGGAGCGGCATTATTAATGAGATAATCCACTCTGCCGTAATCGGCAATCACTTTTTGCGCGAATCGTTCCAGCGTTTCTTTGTCGGCAAGATCACCCATGAAATAATCGTTAGCCAAAAGGTCGATCACACAAACCGTAGCACCCAATGCTTCAAACCGTTCGCGGATGCATTTTCCGATTCCTCTTGCTCCGCCTGTTACAACGACGATTTTGTTTTGAAAATCAAACATATCCGTTCCCTTTCCGTTCTGATAAAATATTGAAATCAAAAATCAAGCAGAAACATATCGAAGATATCCGTTTCTCCGAACGTTCTGTTTTTATAATCCAAAAGAACGGCAGTACATTCCGTCATGCCCAACTGCGCGGAAAGATCGGAAAATTCAAGAATCTGAGGCAAGGTAAAGGAGGAAAGCGCACTTTCCGTCAAATTCTGCGGTTGATTGTTTTCAATATGGGAACGAACAGCAGCGCGGTCAAATTCAAAAAGAACCGTATTACGTTCGCGTTTTCCGATTTCATTCAATCCGGAAACGAAATTCTTCAACTCCGTCAGCCCCGTATCTTGATCGACGATTTCATATTCCAAACGCAGTTTTTTGCCTACGCACATCGTTCCCTCCGTGGAAAATTCGTATCCCCAAGAAGATGGATCAAATTCCTTATCCAGACTTTCGCTCTTTACTTCAATCCCCTTGGTTTTCAAGCGTTTTTTGAGTTCATTGCGCTCCTGTTTTGTAAGAGTAACGCCTTGATAGCGCGCTTGGATATCGCTTGTCTGCGTATCTGCCAACGGTTCCCAGACCTGTTCAATTAAAAGAGATCTCTGCGCTCTGGTCAGAAATTCGCGCCAAGCCACTATATCTTCCTCGGTCATATCCAGAATATGCGCAATCTGCATTTTGCCGATGGGCGTATAATCCTTCCCGTTTACGTCAACGGGTTTTCCGCCGCAAACGGCAAATACCGTTTTTGTTTCATCCTCCCAAAGCAAGCTTTCCGTGATTGAACGGAAAAGCGGATTGGCAAGATAGATATCCCACCAGATGTCCGTTGAAATTTTTTCCCCGGTAATATAGATTTTTTTGATATATTCAATACGTTTTTTGAAAAATTCCTTGATTTCTTTCTTCAATAAAGCGTAATCTGCCGCTGCCGCCGCACCTTCCTCGGTCTTTTTGGAAATACTGCGAACAGCTTTTCCTTTTTGCGCGTCTGTCAAGGCAAGCTCCATTCGGGACGTAATACGAACCTCCAATGTTTTTCCATCCACGGAATACCGTTTTACACCGTTTGCATCAAAGCCGAAATCGGGCAAAGATTCTCTGTCGCGGTATTCCTGCGCGGAAAATCCTCTCATACTTGCGTATTTTTCAAAATCGGCGTTCTTTTCAATGTATTCCCTTGCCGCCTTGGTATCGCTGTAATAGAGCGCTTCCGTCATGTTTTCCGCCCAATAACGCATACGCGCCTGTCCTTTTTTGTTTTTACGGATATCGGCAACGCAAGCCTCGATAGATTCTTCCGAAGCAAAGCGGGCGTAAGCAAATGCATACAGTCTGTAATCACCGCTTGTTTTTCTCTGTTTTTCCAGAACGGTTCTCAGCGCGGCAAGGTCAACGATCTCTCCGAAATTTTCGGGAACTGCGGGAACTATAGGTTCATCGGGCACAGAAATCATTTCAACGGTACTCATGTCGCCCAGAATAAACGTACGGTAACGGTAGGAAAGCCAAATATAGTCGGAAAGCACGTTTCTCAACGCTTCCGGATTGGAAATTACCGTTTTTTTGGGCAAACCTTTGATCAGAACGTCGGCATTCGGATGCGCACATTTCAGTTTTGGACAATTTTTGAAATTGTTTCCGAGTTTCTTTATATGCGCCGGAAACACTACACTGACAAGATTCGGCAAATCGCAGAAAACTTCATCTGCAATTTCCGTTACCTCTTCGGGAATTTCAAGATGCTCATGCTCACCCTCATAACGGAAAAGAATATTTTTGATGATTGCAAATCCGCGTTCATCTGTTTTCAGAGGACAGCGACTGAATGCCGTCTTAGAAACTTTTTGCAGATCTTCACCGCCGAAAACGGTATGTAGCTTCTCACAACCCATAAAGGCATCGTTTGGAATTGCCGTCACACCTTTACCGATCGTAACACTCTCCAGATTTTTGCAATCCGCAAACACTGACTGTGCAAGCTCCACTTCGCCATCGGGAATCGTAATATTCTGCAAACCCGAGCACCCCCAAAATGCGCCATCCCCGATATATCGGAGACCATTCGGAAATATGACGTTTTTCAAACTTGAGCAATGCTTAAATGCGTTAAAACCAATTTCCTTGACACTCTCCGGAATTACAATGCACTGCAAACTTTTACAACCGTAAAACATGCTATACTCAATCTGTGTTATGCCGCAAGGAAGTGTCACACTTTGCAACGCTTCGCAACGGTCAAATACATTCTTTCCAATTTTTATTACACCATCGGGAATCTCAATGCTTTGCAGATTACGGCATCCGCAAAACGCATCACTCTCAATTTCCGTCATGCTTTGAGGAAGCGTAACGCTTTGCAATTTTTCGCAATAAGCAAATGTGCTCTCTCCGATTTTCATTACACCCTCAGGGATGATAACGCTTTGTAGATCGGAATGAAGATAAAATGCATAGTTTGCGATTTGCGTTACACCTTCGGGAATGTTCACATTACTTTCCACACCCGTATATCTTTTCAAAATACCGTTTTCAATAATAAAATCTGACATGATTAACTCCCTTAGCTTTTTATTCATTTCATTATATCAAATATTAGCAGTTTTGTCAACGTTTTGCTTATATGCGTGCAGGGTTTTTGAATGAGTAAACAATTTGTTAACAAATCCAATTGAAAGGCTCTCCCTCCGCACATCATGCTTCGCAAAATGTGGAGTGAGAGGCTTTTCGCTAAATTTTAACACTTGTTCATACTTTATTAACTCATTCAAAAACCCTGTATATGCGTGG
>SVRL01000097.1 GCA_015064845.1 Oscillospiraceae bacterium
CATATTTGGGGATGAACTTGTAAAAATAGCAGGAAATCTTGCTTAATTCGACCGTTTTAGAGAGAATTAAGCATACCTGCGTCTTGATTTTTATAAGTTCATCGTAAGCACATAGCTACAAGTTTGCACAGGCGGTCAAGCTGCCCAAGCTTGTTTGCTTCTTTTTTGGAACTTTTTTCTTGCAAATCAAGAAAAAAGTGAATCTAAACAATCATTTATATTGCAATCATGCTTGATAACGGCAGGGAAAGGAATTTACATTTTGAAAAGATTTTCTCGGATTTCGGTACATCCATTTGCGGCGGCAGGACTTTTTTTGCTTTTCTTTGCTTCGCCGCCTTCTTATACGTTTGCTGTTCTTTCTTCCGTGATTTTGCATGAAGCGGGACATACGGTGATGGCGGGATTTTTTGCCAAAAAGCCGCTTTCCGTTCGCATTATGCCTACGGGAATCAGCATTTTGCTTCCGCCTGCTTCTTCTTATACGCAAGAGCTTCTGATTGCCGCCGCAGGTCCTTTGATGAATTTGCTTTACGCTCTTTTATGCGGTTTTTTACCTTACGGTGTGGGCGGAACGGTAAGAGGGGTTTCACTTTTATTGGCGGCGCTCAATTTGATTCCGATTGCACCTTTGGACGGCGGAAAAATGCTTTCCGCTTTGATTTCTCCTTTCTTCGGTACGGAAATTTCCACGCGGATTTCGGAATTTTTCAGTTTGCTTCTTCTGGCAGCTTTATGGATTCTTTCGCTTTATATCTTTTTCTACAGCGGCGTGAATTTTACATTGCTCTTGTTTTGCGCCTATCTTTTTTCTTATCTTGTTTTGAAAAAGTTTTGAAGAATACGGGATTCAGGAAGATAAACGGGAATTTACGGTGGAAAAGCAAACTAATTTAAAGCCTTCCCCGGTGGGGGAAGGGGGACCATTATGCCGCAAAGCGGCAAAATGGTGGATGAGGCGTTTATAAAAAGCTGTGCGAAAATCTGTCTGTTTGCAAAATACAGTTCTCATTTACAAATACCTTATCTTTATTTTGCAAAAACCAAGAGTAACGCCTCATCCGTCTTGCCTAACGGCAATCCACCTTCCCCCACCGGGGAAGGCTAACTAACCTCCATCTTTCGGCAACAGACAGACGCATAAACAATCATTTATCATAGCATAAATTTTTTTGAATCGGAAAAAAAGTTGATAAGGTACTTGCCACGGCGCGTGGAATGTGATAAAATAAACATAATGATTTTATTTACATGAAAGGAATTTTCAAATATGACAAAGGCAATTATTGAAATGGAAAACGGCGGTTCCATGACCTTGGAGCTTTATCCCGAAATTGCTCCCATTACCGTTGCAAACTTCGTAAAGCTTGCAAATGAAGGCTTCTATGACGGCTTGATTTTCCACAGAGTTATCGCAGGCTTTATGATTCAGGGCGGCGACCCTACCGGTACGGGTATGGGCGGTCCCGGCTATCAGATCAAAGGCGAATTTGCTTCCAACGGCGTAAAGAATATCTTGAAGCACACCAGAGGCGTGATTTCCATGGCTCGTTCCATGCATCCCAACTCCGCAGGCTCTCAGTTCTTCATTATGCACCAGAATGCGCCCCATCTTGACGGCGATTACGCGGCTTTCGGTAAGCTTACAGACGGTTTTGACGTTCTCGACCGCATTGCAGGTGTTTCCACCGACTGGTCCGACAAACCCTTGAAGCCTCAGAAAATGAAAACTGTTACCATCGTAACGGAATAAACGGTACATTTTTTCGTCATACAAAAAGTTCCGAATCCTTTTTTGAAGGTTTTCGGGACTTTTTCTTTTTCGGCAGAGAAAAATTTTCATTTTCTGTTGAATATTTCCGAAGAATAAGGTATAATGAAAATGTATATGTACCAAATTGCACGGAATGGAAACGGATGCCGCTTTTTTTGATAAAATTTTTCCTTGGCTCTTGCTTCCATGGAAATCCTTGCAGCGAAAGATTTGATACATTTCGGTAAAATATGCTTTGGCAGGAAATCATTTTGCATTGATGAAACCTTTTTATGGGTTTATAATTGTCTCATCAATACAAAAAAAGGAGAACTTACCAAAGATGAAATTCCATGACAATTCTTTCGGAAGACGCGAAAAAAAGGCGATCTTCCTTTCCGCAGCTGCTCTTGCAGCTACCCTTACGCTGACTTCCTGCGCAAACAATTCCGAGCTACCCGAGCTTCCCCCGCTGTATCAGACCACCGAAGATACGACGGTTTCTCTGAAACCCGGAACCGGAAGTACGGGCTCTTCGGATACGGTGCAAACACAAAAACCCAATGGCGAAGATGCCGTTTCTCCCGACAGGGAAGAACAAACCGTGAGCGTGAAAGAAAACATCATTCCCTTTGACACGCATTATATTTACGATGAAAATCTTTATGACGATGAAAATATCATTCTGAAAGAGGGAGCGGACGGTTATACACTTTCCGTTTACCGTGTGATTTATGAAAACGGCAAAGAAATCGGACGCGAGCGGATTTCCGCTACAGTAATTCAACCGCAAGCGCAAGAGATGATCGTGGGCGTGAAACCCGCTTATACGGAGAAGACGGAGACGTTAAAAGAAAATTTCATTTCGTTTCCCACCCGTTACGAATATGACAGCACGCTTGAAAAGGGAATCACACAGATCAAAATTCACGGTGCGGACGGTTATACGGAATCGACGTATCGGATTACATATTATAAAGGAGAAGAGATCGGCAGGGAATGCGTTTCAAGCGAGACTTCCGCGCCCGTGGAAAAGGTCATCGTCGTTGGTACGAAGGAACAGGCTTTTTATATGCCGTTTCTTGACGCGGCACACGGCGGCTATAACTATCCCGTGACACAGAGCTTCCACAGCGCACACCGCGCTTTGGATTTCGGCGTTTGGTACGGCGATCCGATCTGCGCCATCAAGAGCGGAAAGGTGATTGCGGCATACGACGATGGATATTTTTCCAAGGATAATATTCTTTGGACGTACGGAACTTACGTCGTCATCGAGCATGAGGACGGTATGCGCTCCTATTACGCACATCTCAAAAGCAGAACGGTTTCCGTCGGAGATACCGTTTCGGGCGGTCAGATCATCGGTTACAGCGGAAATACGGGCAGAACGAATCCCGCGCCCACGGCAAGCAATCCTTATGCGGGTACGCATTTGCATTTTGAAATCCGCGTGAAAAAGGGGGACGTTTACGTTACCACGGATCCCAGAGCGTATTTGCCGTATTGGAATTGAAGAGATAAATAGAAATTTATGTGTATAAAGCAAACTAATTGAAAGGCTCCCACTTTGGGGGAGCTGTCAGCGTGAGTTGACTGAGAGGGAGGAATGCACGCAAAGCCCTCTCCGCCTCGTTCCTCGGCACCTCTCCCGGAGTGAGAGGCTTTAAATATCGTTCGATTTTGCAAACGCAATCATTCATTTATCTTCATGACTTTGAAATTTATAAAATTAAAATATATCATTTTATCAGAAAGGTTTGGTTTTTGTTATGGCAGAATTCAAATGGTACGGTCATTTTAACGCAGATGACTCCTATACCATCACGGAGCCCGAAACGCCCCGTCATTGGTATAACTACATGTTCAACGATGAATATGTAAGCTTCACTTCTCAGGTTGGCTTCGGCGAAGCGGTTTGTCAGGATACCATGGGCAGACGCGTTCAGCTTCTTTCCAACAGAAATATTTTCGTTGCGGAAAAAGACGCTTACTGGAGCCTTTTCGGTTTGCCGCTCGATTACGGCTATACCGATTACACCTGTAATCACGCGACGGGCTTTTCTACCGTCAAGTTGACTTACAAGGATATCACAAGCGCGGTTCGTATTTTCGTTCCCAACGCAGGAAAACACGAATTCTGGACGGTTACTCTCACAAACAACGGCGATACCGAACGCACGATGAATCTCGTTGCTTACGGTAAAACGGAAGTGGACGGCGCATATAAGCCCCAGTGCTACAGCTTGGGACAGGGTGGCTTCATGGAAGATAAAAAAGCGGTTTGGGCAAAAGAATACCGCGCTTTCGGCTCGGATCAGAAACGCAAGGTTTGGTGCTATATGACCGCTTCCGAAGAAATCACGGGCTTCGATTCCAGAAGAAACGCATTTATCGGTCCTTTCGGCGACGAACAGACCCCTGTTGCGCTCCGTAAGAATAAAGCCTGCACAAACAGCGACGCAAACTCCGAAAAGCTTTGTCTCGTTTTGCAGAATACCATTACCCTCGCTCCCGGCGAAACCAAAACCGCGCATTTCCGCGTTGGCGTTGCTCTGGATCCCGAAGAAATCGTTTCTCCTACCGCCGTCGGCGTGGAAGCGGATTTCGAAGCCATGAAAGCAAAATACGCAGCTGACCTTTCCGGTGTTTCCATCAAAACGCCTTGGGAAAACTTCGACCATCTCATCAACGGCTGGATGAAATATGCGGCGCATATGGGTTCCCGTTGGGCGCGTGTCCGTCATAACGGTTACCGCGATATGACCAGCGATACGGAATGTCTTGCTTGCGTCAATCCGAAGCTTGCTTGGGAAAGAATGAAACGCGTACTTTCCTATCAGTATCAGAGCGGTTATGCACCCCGTACTTTTGCGGACGGCAGAATCAAGGATAACAATTTTGCGGATAACACCGTTTGGATGACTTACGCCGTCAATACCATCATCAAGGAACTCGGCGACCCGAATCTCCTTTACGAAACCGTGAAATTCAACGATACCGAAGAAGAATTTTCCGTTTACGAACACATCAAACGCTCTGTTGACTTCCTCTACAATTTCCAAGGTAACTACGGTTTGGTTCGTATCTGGGGCGGCGACTGGAACGACTGTATCAACTACGCGGGCCTGAAGGGCAAAGGCGTTTCCGTATGGCTTTCCATCGCTTGGGTACGCGCGGGCAAGATGTTTGCGGAAGTTGCGCGTATGCTCGGCAAAGAAGACGACGCGAAGCTCGCAATGGAGCGCGTTGCCGATATGACCGCAAAGATCGACAAATACGGTTACGATGAAAAGGGCGGTTACTACATTTACGCGCGCACCGATGACGATATCATCATGGGCGCTTCCGATTGCGACGAAGGTAAGATCTTCCTGAATCCGCAGATGTGGGCGGTTCTTGCAGGAATGGAAAAGGGCGCGGCTGTTATGGATAAAGCAGAAGAATTGCTCGAAACTCCCATCGGTATCCGTCTTTCTTATCCCGCTTACTCTTATCAGAGACCTTACATCGGCTCCATGGCTGAAAAATTCCCCGGCGTACAGGATAACGGCGGTATTTACCTCCATCCCTCCGCTTGGAAGCTTGCTGTTGACAGTATTCTCCGCCGTCCCGATCGCGTGGAAGAAGGACTTCGCAAAATGCTTCCTTGGGACCAGACATACGATGACGGTACCGTCGGTCAAACTTGCGGCGAACCTTACGCCATGTATAACTCCTATTTCGCTCCCGAAGTCGGTTACAGAGCGGGTACACCCGGTCAGAGCTGGCGTACGGCTTCCAGCTCCTGGATGCTCAAGAGCGTTGTGGAATTCATTTTCGGTATGCATCCCGAAATCGAAGGCTTGCGCATTGATCCTTGTCTGCCCCTCTGCTGGAATGAATGCAGCATCGTAAAGGTTATGCGCGATTGCACGTTTGACGTTCATTTTACGGGTAACGGCGAAGGTACGGACGTTCTTTCCATTACCGTTGACGGCGAACCCATCGAAGGCAATATCATTGCTCCCGTTGCAGGAAAGACCTTCAAGGTTGAAGTCAAGCTCGGTAAGAAAGCGTAAAAGCTTCTCATAAGGATAGCCGTTCAACATAAAATCATATAATGAAATGCCGCGGTATTGCCGCGGCTCTGAAAAGCGGCGAATCGCCGTTGATGGTTGCCGCCGTATCGCAGTTTGTTTTGATTTGGCACTTGGCTCGATGGCGGAACTGATTTGTACAATTTTCCATGATATAAAAATACGAGAACATTTCGGTGTTTCTCGTATTTTTTTGTTTTAGCCGTTTTGTAAAAGAACCCCGAAGTCTTTCTGTGCGCACTGATTCTTGAATCAGTCGCGATAGAATCCCATAGCAAAAGATACGATTTTTTCTAAAGTTAGTTTGAACTTGCGGTACTGTTGATGGTATTCGGTACGGTCGGCATGAGCGCCGCTTATCCGAAGAAATC
>SVRL01000017.1 GCA_015064845.1 Oscillospiraceae bacterium
AGGTCGGAGGTGTAAGCACAGTAATGTGTTCAGCTGACCGATACTAATAGACCGAGGGCTTGAACTTCTTAGTTTGAGTTCGCAAACCGTTCGAACTTCTCTTATTTGGTTTTTAATGGATATTCTTAAAAAGACCGACGAATATGTCGGTCTTTTTCTTTTCGCAAAGAAAAAGTGAAGATTCAATCGCTGTTTGGAAAGATTGAAAAAATCAAAAACAATAATTTTTTTCCGACGGATTTGTGCTATAATAGGCGTGCTGAAAAACAGGAGGATAATTTTTATGAATCAAGACAGATTTTCTGAACTTTGCGTGATTCACAGAAATCGCATCCGTGAACGTGTGGGAATCGGTATGTTAGGAGAAAAAACCGTACATGCTGTGTTAAAGGATTATTTTGAAGAAGATTCTCGTTTTCAAGAAGTAAAAATAGGAAAATATTATGCGGATATTGCGAGAAACGGAGAAATTTTTGAGATTCAGACAAGAGATCTTTACAGACTTCATGATAAGATTTCCACATTTATTGTGGAAAACTGCGTGACGGTTGTTTATCCGATTGTTATATCAAAGAAAATTTTTTGGATAGATCCTTCTACGGGGGAATATATTTCGGGCAGAAAAAGCAATAAGAAAGGCAAGGAAACGGATGCTTTATTTGAATTATACGCTTTGCGTGATTTTTTATTGCATGAAAAATTTCGTGTCTGTGTTATGCTTCTGGAAGTAAATGAGTATCGTGTACAGGATGGATATGGGAAAGATAAAAAGAAACGAGCCACAAAATTAGATGCGATTCCCGTGGCTTTGCGAGATGAATTTTATCTGGAGAAAAAAGAAGATTATTTTCGTTTTTTATCCAAAGATTTACCAAATGTTTTTACAGCTTCAGATTTTTCTCGTGTTTCAAAATGCAAGTTGTTTGTTGCCCAAAGAGCAGTCAATATTTTAACAAAAATAGGACTTTTGCGGGTCATAGGTAAAGATGGTAGAAAAAATAAATATGAAATTCTTAATTTTTCATAAAAGTTCACACATTTGTAATGATATATATTTGACTTATTTTCTTTTTTTGTGTAATATAATATATAGAGAGTGATTACAAGAAAGGAATGTTGATATGAATATTGCATCTTTTTTGATTCCCAGAAGTATGGTTACCTATTTATATGATGATTTCTCGCTCCGGCAAGGGCTTGAAAAAATGAGATATCATCAGCGTACGGCAGTTCCCGTTGTGACGAAAGAAAATAAATATATTGGCACACTTAGTGAAGGGGATTTGCTTTGGTATCTGACAGATTATATGAAAAATGCGGAAAAAGATCATAGAATGGTAGATTTTCGTGATTTTGAATCTATTTCTTTGAAAGATCTTCTTCAAAAAGATAAGAATCCGCCTGTCCGTATCAATACGGGATATACAGAACTTGTGGAATGCGCCGTAAATCAGAATTTTATTCCCGTCATCGATGACAGAGATTCTTTTATCGGAATTGTAACAAGAAAAGCAATCATAACACAATTATCCGTGGAGCTCAAGCAATACCGTTATGAAGAGCTGTTTCGGGAACAATCTTTAATGGATTCTCGGTTACCGCAATAATTTGCATCATAAAAAGATTCCGCCAATGACATTTTGTATGGGCGGAATCTTTTCTTTTTCGCATCAATCAGAATTAATATATCATATCAGGGTAGGATTCTTTTAGAGTATGATATATTTTTTCTTGCATGGTTTGGGTTGCTTTTCTGACATTTTTCAGATAATTTTGTTTGCTAAAACTTTTTCTTTCAAAATCGGTCATATGGGAATAAAGGATCCCCCTGGAAGAATTAACGATTGCACCTAGTCCGTTTGGATGAAAACAAGCTATAATATCTTTTTCACTTCCGCCTTGAATACCGTATCCGGGAACCAAAAAGTAATTTTTGGGCATGATTTTTCGCAAAATTGCTGCTTCTTCGGGATAAGTTGCGCCGACAACAGCACCGATGGGGGAATATCCGTATTTTCCGAAAAAATTTTTTGTCTGTTTGGCGATAAATATTGCTAAGTCCTCGCTGACGGATATTCCGTTTTTTGTTTGAATCATTTGAATTTCATTCGAACCGGGATTTGAGGTTTTTACCAGAATAAAAATTCCCTTTCCGTATAATTTACAGATGTTCAGAAACGGTTTCATACTGTCACTTCCCATAAAGGGATTGACTGTTAAAAAATCGACGTCAAATGCTGAAATTTTTTCTCCGTATAATGGCTCAATCTTCCCGAGATAAGCTTGGGCATAGGCATTTGCTGTATTGCCGATATCGTTTCGCTTCGCATCCGCAATCACAACCAGTCCTTTTTTCTTGGCGTAAAGAATTGTATTTTCAAATGCGCGGATACCGTATGAACCGTATTGTTCGTAAAATGCAATTTGCGGTTTGACCGCAGGGACAAGATTAAAAACAGTATCAATGATATCTCGATTGAATTTTTCAATGGCTTCTGCTGCCGCTTGCAAGGGATTTTCCGAATAGATTTCCTGTTTATAACAATCGGGCATTTGGGAAAGGTCGGGATCTAATCCGATCACGGATGGATTTTTCTTTTTTATGGTTTCTTCAATTAAACGGTCTACTGTAATCATAGTTTCACTCCACATATTTTTTTCGGTATTGTTTCATAAGTTCCAAATCTTCTTTGCGGTTGATCACGCCGCGTTCGATTGCCGTTATGATATCATCAAAGGTAACGATGGAGTGAATTTTAACACCAAAAGCGTACTCAATTTCTCTTTTTGCGGAAAAATTTGTTCCATTGCCGCGTTCCATACGATCAACGGATACGATAATATGCTTTGGATAGTATCCCATTTTTCTTTTAATATCTTCCAAAGCGTTTTTTAAAGTTTTTCCTGACGTGAAAGTATCTGTAATCAAAGTCATTTCTCGTTTGGAATTAAAATTTTGATTTGAAGTAAAATATTCTGTATCAATTCCGTATTTATTGAAAAGCATCATTCCTGTTGCGATGACAAGAGGTGTCTCTCTTTCGCTGTTTCCGACAAGGATGGTTGCTTCCGCAGAGTGTTCTTTGATGGCATCCGCAAAGAACTCTCCGAGTTTTGAAATTTGACTTGTATTCCGATAATCTCCGCTATGAATCAGATATGGAGAAATTCTTCCGCTTTGTAATGTGAATTTTCCGAAGCGAAGCATTCCGTTATCCAGCATAAAACGAATAAATCGTTCTTTATAGCTCAAAGATTCCAAGCGGTAACCAAAAAGTTCATCCATAGTAATACCGAAATAACGCGCAATCAAAGGCAGAAGTGTAATATCGGGAACTGAAAGATGGTTTTCCCATTTGCTGACGGATTGAGGCGAGACGAGCAGGGCATCCGCAAATTCGTTTTGTGTGATCCCTTTTGCACGTCGCAAAGCTTTGATTTTATTACCGATTTGCTCCATTGTTTCCTCCGTTACAGTACTGTATCTTTTATTATATCTTAAAGGATCGGAAATGTAAATACAGTACCGGTGGAGTTTTTCTCAACTGTTTGGCGAAATTCGATTTATAAAACGGCGATGGGTTTTAAGACTGCAAGAATTTTTTTCATTCTTTCATCTTCGGAAAAATCTTGATATTTTTTTCCTGTCAAGGATTTCCAAAGCAAACCGCTATCGTTTTCCGTGTAATTTTTGTAGGAATCTTTTCTGTCATAAGGCACGCGGTTGACCATGAATGCGGTATACATTCCGTTTTTTTGCGTATCGTATGCAACTGTATGTTTTGCGGCTTTTTCCAAATATTGAAACATAGCGTCAATATTTCCGAGTTTTTTATGATTATAAGCGATTGTTTGATAAAGAGAGGCAATGGAAGAATGATAAAAGCCATAATTTCCGTCTGAATAGAGCAATCGGTAATATTCCAAAACAAATTCACAGGCTTTAATTGCCTCTTGCGGTTCAAATTTGCCTTTCCACAACATGGTATTGACGTTCAGACAGATCATATTGACAAAGTTTTGAATATTTTCCTGACAGTATCGTACTGCTTCTTCGCCTTCCAGCAAACGTGGCTTCAATGCATTGGCACAGACGGAGATATCTCCTGCCATATTGGCATATTTGAGCGCGTTTTTCTGATCTTTTTTCTCATGATAAGTAAAGCAAAGGCATTGGATGGCGCCGTTTCTTAACCTGTTATTCGTAGATTCTTGTAAAATCCGTTCGCCGCATTCAATAATTTCATCCGCATTTTTAAGTGGATGT
Source organism: Oscillospiraceae bacterium (assembly GCA_015064845.1). Classification (GTDB taxonomy): domain Bacteria; phylum Bacillota; class Clostridia; order Oscillospirales; family CAG-272; genus QALR01. Next base: position 4,268 of record SVRL01000017.1, read on the forward strand.
TCGGCAAAAAGTGCATACATCAAATCAAAAATCAGAGAGAGTTCATTGGGGAATTCTTTAAGCGCTTCCCGCAAAAGCAATATACGTTCACAGGATTTCCCTTGTCGGAAAAGATGCATATTTTTTGTTTGATAATTTTCAATTTTTTTCTGCTTTTCCGCTTCTCCCACACCGAGAAGATCGTCAATGCTGACATTATAGTATGCAGAGATTGACGGTAAAAGCGAGATGTCGGGATAGCCCTCTCCTCGTTCCCATTTGGAAACGGCTTGGACGGTAATTCCCAAATGCAGAGCCAGTTCTTCTTGCGTATTGCCTTTTTTCTTTCGCAAGGCTTTTAATTGTTCATTTAATAAAATTTTCATATAGTATCCTCCGAATAAAAAGTTACAAGCGCTTGTTCTGATTCTATTGTAACATAATGAAATGATTATGCCAATAACCGCAATGTTTAATTTCAGTTGAATATATCAACGCAATGTTGAAAAGGAAAGAAAAAGAACTGTCACAAACAAAATTTGCGACAGTTCTTTTTATGCTGTATTAAAAATGAAGAAATTAGATGGTGTTGGAATCTTTTACGAGAACGTCATGCGCGCCGCCTTCAATGATGGAGGTTGCGGAAACGAGTGTGAGTTTTGCTTTCTGCTGAAGTTCGGGAATGGAGAGAGCACCGCAGTTACACATAGTCGAACGGACTTTGCTGAGTGTAACACCGAGATTGTCATGCAAAGAACCTGCATAAGGAACATAGCAGTCTACACCTTCAACGAAGGAAAGTTTTGCCGCGCCGCCCATATCGTAACGCTGCCAGTTACGGGCTCTTGCGCTGCCTTCGCCCCAGTATTCTTTCATGTAATTGCCGTTGACCATAACCTTGTTTGTGGGGCTTTCGTCAAAACGGGAGAAATAACGGCCGAGCATGCAGAAGTCACAGCCCATTGCGAGAGCGAGAGTGATATGATAGTCGAGAACGATACCGCCGTCAGAGCAGATCGGAACGTAGATACCGGTTTCTTCGAAATATTCGTCGCGTGCTTTTGCTACTTCAATAACAGCGGTAGCTTGTCCGCGTCCGATACCTTTGGTTTCACGGGTAATACAGATAGAACCGCCGCCGATACCAATCTTGACAAAATCAGCGCCTGCTTCTGCAAGGAAACGGAAGCCGTCGCGGTCAACAACGTTACCTGCACCGACTTTTACGGAATCGCCGTATTTTTCACGAATAAAAGCGATGGTACGGCTTTGCCATTCGGTAAAGCCTTCGCTGGAGTCGATACAAAGAATATCAGCGCCTGCTTCTACGAGCGCGGGAACACGCTGTTCATAGTCACGGGTATTGATACCAGCTCCGACAACGTAACGTTTGTGGTTGTCAAGCAATTCAAGCGGATTTTCTTTATGTTGTGCGTAGTCTTTGCGGAAAACAAAAGCAACGAGATTTCCGTTTTTATCGATAATGGGGAGAGAATTGAGTTTATGATCCCAGATGATATCATTTGCTTCTTTCAAAGAAGTGCCTTCGGGAGCTGTGATCAGCTTTTCGAAAGGTGTCATAAAGGAAGAAACTTTTGCATCCATGGGTGTGCGGCTGAGACGGTAATCACGGCTTGTAACAACGCCGAGAAGTTTACCTGTTGCCGTGCCGTCTTCGGTAACAGCGATTGTGGAGTGTCCGAATTTTTCTTTGAGAGCTACAACTTCGGCCAGAGTCTGGTCGGGACGGATATTGGAGTCAGAGCTTACAAAGCCGGCTTTGTGACCTTTTACGCGACGAACCATTGCCGCCTGATTTTCGATGGTCTGAGAGCCGTAGATGAAAGAAACACCGCCTTCTTTTGCAAGTGCGATTGCCATACCGTCATCGGAAACCGCCTGCATGATTGCAGAAACGAGCGGAATGTTCATGGAAATTGCGGGTTCTTCTCCACGTTTATATTTTACAAGAGGCGTTTTCAAAGAAACGTTTGCAGGAATATGCGTGGAATCGGAATAACCCGGAACAAGCAGATATTCGCTGAATGTATGCGAAGGTTCGCTGTAATAAAAAGCCATTTTATTAATCCCCCTTGAAGAGTACTTAGTATTTATATAATTATATCACGAAAAAAATTTTTTTGCAAGATTTTTTGAAAGAATTCTTTCAAATTTCAAAAAATATTTGTAAAATTTTTTCAAAAGATTGTGAATAAATCTGTTTAAAATGACGAGTGTTTAAAACGTATGTAAATAATTTGCGAATAAATAGCGGAAAAACTTGACAATTTGAACATGAAGTCGTATAATTTAACGTATCGGTTTTTGAAAAACGAAAAATTATTTTTAAGGAGGATTCTGCAAATGGCAGTCAAACAGTTTAAAGCAGAAAGCCAAAAGCTTCTGGATCTGATGATAAATTCTATCTATACAAATAAGGAAATTTTTCTTCGTGAATTAATCAGCAACGCATCCGATGCTGTGGATAAGCTTCGCTTCAAAGGACTTACCGATGAGTCTGTCGGAATTTCTTCCGATGATTTTGCGATTACTTTGATTCCCGATAAGGAAGCGCGTACGCTTCGTATTCTCGATAACGGTATCGGTATGACAAAGGACGAGCTGGAAACCAATCTCGGAACCATTGCGAGAAGCGGCTCTCTTGATTTCAAAACAAATAACACATCCGAAGAAATTGACATCATCGGTCAATTCGGTGTCGGTTTTTATTCTTCTTTCATGGTTGCTTCCAGAGTAACCGTTGTTTCCCGCGCCTTCGGTTCCGACGAAGCGTGGAAATGGGAATCCGAAGGTACGGAAGGCTATTCCATTGAAGAAGCGGAAAAATCCGAAGTCGGAACGGAAATCACACTTTATATCAAAGAAAATACGGAAAATGAAAATTACGATCGTTTTACGGATGTATACGGCATTCAGACGCTCGTTAAGAAATACAGCGATTATATCCGTTATCCCATCAAGATGTTGATGACACATACGCATCCCTCTCCGAAACCCGATGATGCGGGAGACGATTGGACACCTGAATATGAAGAGCACAGTGAATGGGAAACGCTCAACAGCATGATTCCGATCTGGAAACGCAAAAAGAGCGAAACTTCGGATGAAGAATACAACGAATTCTATAAAAATAATTTCTATGATTACAACGATCCTGCCCGTGTGATCACGGCGAGCGGTGAAGGCGCAGTCAATTATAACGCCATTCTCTTCATCCCTTCCAATACTCCTTACGATTTCTATACCAAAGAATTCAAAAAAGGTCTTGCGCTTTATTCTTCCGGTGTTATGATTATGGAAAAATGCGAAGATCTGCTTCCCGACTATTTTAATTTCGTTCGCGGCGTTGTGGATTCTTCCGATATTAGTCTGAATATCAGCAGAGAATTGCTCCAGCAGAACCATCAGGTTCGTCTGATGAAAAAAAATATTGAAAAGAAAATCAAAAATGAACTTCTTTCCATGTTGAAAAACGACCGTGAAAAATACGAAACCTTCTGGAAATCTTTCGGCAGAGTTTTGAAATTCGGTATTTACAGCGATTACGGCGTGCATAAGGATGTGCTTTCCGATCTTCTCGTTTTCTATTCCGCAAAGCAGGAAAAGCTGATAACTTTGGATGAATATGTGAGCGCAATGCCCGAAGCACAGAAATATATTTACTTTGCATCCGCGGAATCCGTGGAACGCGCAGCCAAACTTCCCAATACGGAAGCAGTTCTGGATCATGATTTTGACGTTCTTCTCTGTACGGAGGACGTTGACGAATTCTGCTTGCAGGTTCTTCGACAGTTCAAAGAAAAGAGCTTTAAGAATGTCGGCGGCGGCAATTTGGAATTGGAAAGCGAAGCGGAAAAGGAAGCGGCAAAAGCGGCTGCTGAAGAAAATAAGGGCTTGCTGAGCGCAATCAAGGACGCTTTGGGCGATAAGGTTAAAGAAGTCAGAACGTCTTCTGTTTTGAAAGATCATCCCGTTGCGCTTTCTTCCGAAGGTCCCGTTTCCGTGGAAATGGAAAAGGTTCTTAAAAATATGCCCGGTAACGACGGTGTAAAGAGTGAAAAGATTCTGGAAATCAATGAAAATCATTCTGTTTTTGCGGCTCTGAAACAGACTGCAGCGGACGGAAACAGTGAAAAACTCGCGCTTTACGCAAGCATTCTTTACGAACAGGCAAGATTGATCGAAGGACTTACTGTGGAAGACCCCATTGCATATGCGAAAGCGGTTTGCTCTTTGATGAAATAAAGTAAAACTTTACAAAAATGATGTAAAAAGGCAGATGTGGAAACGCAATCTGCCTTTTTTGCAAGGCACTTTTTGATGATTATTTTCGCATATCTTGACAATATCTGAAGTATATGATAAAATACAAATAAATCGGAGACTTCATTTCTATCGAGTCCCGAAACAAAATATATGAAAAGGAGTAATACGAAATGAAAAGAATATTTACAGTTTTTCTTGTTGTTTTCGTGATGGCGGCTTTGGTTTTCAGCCTTTCGTCTTGTAACCGTTACGGTTATATCAACCAAGCGCTTACCAAAGCGGGAACTTGGGAGGCTGTGGATTTTGACGTCAAGACAGATGTTCAGACAACGGTTTCCGAAAAAACGGAGGATATTTCTTCTCAATATTCCGTTAAGATAAAATATCTTCAATCTTACGACCCGTTGGCAATGGCAAAAACCAGGGTTACGCTTTACGGCGAAACGGTTCCTGCCGACGTGTATTTTACAAACGGTTCTTATTATGTGGTAACCAATAACGATGCCGTTAAATTGAGAACAGGTAATTTGATTGAAGGTTCTGCTTTCGTTTCCGATTGGAAGAATCTTTTGACGGCGCTTCCGAGTTCTGCGGTAAACTCTGCGGCGGAAACGGATCACGGCGACGGTACCAAGACGGCAACCATGACGGTGGATACCGCAACGTTTGAAACCGTTTATCAAAATGCGCTCAACGAATGGAAAGACAAGCTCGTTAAGAAATACGGAGGTAAAGTTTCCGTTTCCGATATCCGTGTCACGGAACCGAAAATTGCCGTTACCGTATATTCCCAGAGCGGCGCGCTTGCGCGTTATTCGGGCGAATGCCGTCTGGAAATTCTTTCGGAAGATTCCACGGGTAATCTTCTGACAGTTTCTGCTGTTTTCAAGCAGACGCTTTCCTGCAATGCAAACGGAAACGACGTTTCTGTTGAACTTCCCGAAGATTATGAAAGCTATAAAATTTCCGACGGTCTGACGTTGGATTCCCAGAAGATTTTGTCTGCTGCCGTTAAAAATGCGCTTGCTCTCAAAGAGTTGGATATTTCCTTGCGTTTGACTTTAGGCGCAGAAAGCATTTCTACCAAGAATATTCAGGCGAGTGGTATCGGCACGGATGCATGGAACTTTGCGTGGAATGAATCTTTCATTGCAAATGATAAACAGGTTACCGGCGAGGTTTATTATAAAAACGGTTGGTATTATACCAATATGTACGGAGAACTGGCGCATTTGAAATACGAACGTTCCGCCGATACGGATGAAGCATACGGATATGAGACCGAGCTTCTTGCTCTTTTGAAAAATCTGGCGGATTCCGAATACAAATCCGCTTCTGCCGTTTCCAATGAGGATGGAACAAGAACCTTTACGGTTAAGCTTCCCGTTACTCGTTTTCAAAAGGTTTACGGCACTCTGATCACGAATGCCAAAGGAATTGCGAAAATCAGCGGCACGGTTGCCGTTTCGGATACAGCGGTCGAATTGATCGTTGATAAGAAAGGCGTGCTGAAGAGTTATGCGGTTTCCTTTGCCTTGACAGATAAGAATGCGGAAGAGCAGACACCCTTTACGTTTGCGTATCATTTGGCATTTAATGATGTCGGCGAATCGGTTACGGTAACCCCCTTGGAAGGTTATGAACTGTTCTTTGAGGCATCGGAAAGAAAACAGGAATTTTTCGGAGACGTTACCAAGGCAATTGAAGATATTTTGGGTGCGGATTCCCTGAATGCGTATATTTACTATTCTCAGTTTGCGGATGCGGGTGTTCCGTTTTTCCAGATTGACAAACAATTGGAAAGCGTAACGGCTGCTGTTGATATGAAAACAAATCCCAAGCATTTTACCAATTTTGCCATTACCGATCAAGGTAAAAAGCATAATGAATCCGTTTATTTTGAAGATGGTATCTTCTATATCAAGTCTGATATTGAGGATTCTTTCAAAACGAAAGGGGAATACCTGACGGAACAGAATGCTTTTTGGATGATTCATATGATCCGAATGATTCCCGAGGAATATTTTGACAGAATATCCTTTGCTTCCGAAGGAGAAAACAATACACTTTCCGTTGAGCTGACGATTGATGAATTGCTGGAGCTTTTCCCCGATGTTGAAGTTGTGGAAGGCATTTCTTTGGAAGTTCTTCTTGGTATGACGTCATCCCGGAATGTTAAGGAGTCTAAAATCATCATCACGCTGAATGAAGCAAATGAGCTTGTATCGTATGAAGTAAAACTCAGTGCAGATTTTACCGTAAACTTTGTCGGAACGAAATTGGATTGCACGGCGGACTTGGAAATTTATTATGAATTTAATTCCGACCGTTCCGAAATTGAAATCACACCGCCCGAAGGCTATAAAGACTTCCAAGATGCGGACGCAGATGAAGAATAAGATATAAAACCGAATCCATAAAAAGAAAACGCTTTCAATATGCGGTGCTAAGCCGTATGTCGAAAGCGTTTTTATGATTTTAAGCAATTATCAACCGTGGAAAAGCTTGTTTGTCTGATACTGCGGTTCGCAGGTCAGATTAACACCGAGACGTTTGAAAACGTTTTCATCCACGCGGGAAAGCAAGACAGTGGAATGCGCTTCTGTGCCGTTCAGTTTCGGAATCTGTTCCAAAGCAATGGCTGCATTGGAATCCGTAACGGATGCGACGGCAAGCGCAATCAGAACTTCATCCATGTGAAGACGGGGATTCTGATTTCCCATATGATTGACTTTGAGTTTCTGAATGGGCTCAATAATGGCAGGGGAAAGCAAACGTGTGGAATCGTCAATGCCGCCGAGATGCTTGAGAGCATTGAGAAGCATGGCAGAGCAGGTTCCGAGCAGATCGGAAGTTTTTCCGGTAATGATGGTACCGTCTTTTAATTCCAATGCGACGGCAGGTGCATCCGTTTCTTCTGCTTTTCGCAAAGCGGGAATGACGGTAGAACGCATTTCTTTGCAGATGCCGAGCTTGTTCATAATCAACTCGATGTTTTGTACTTCCTTTTTGTCTCCCGTTCCTTGACGTACCGCACAGAGAGCTGCATAATAACGGCGGATGATTTCTTGATAAGAGGCTTGTTTTGCGGCTTCATTATCAAAAATACAGTAACCGACCATGTTTACGCCCATATCCGTGGGACTCTTGTAGGGCGATTCTCCGTAAATTTTTTCAAACATAACTTTAAGTACAGGGAAGATTGCGATATCTCTGTTATAGTTGACGGAAGAAATTCCGTAAGCTTCAAGATGATAGGGGTCGATCATGTTGACGTCTCCCATGTCTGCGGTTGCCGCTTCGTAGGCTAAGTTTACGGGATGGCTGAGAGACAGGTTCCAGATGGGGAAGGTTTCAAATTTTGCATAGCCTGAACAAATGCCTCTTTTGTGCTCGTGATAGAGCTGAGAGAGACAGGTTGCCATTTTACCGCTTCCGGGACCGGGAGCGGTAATCACAACAAGTTCTCGGGTGGTTTCGATATATTCATTTTTTCCGAATCCTTCTTCGCTGATGATGTGAGGAATATCGGAAGGATAATTTTCAATGGGGTAGTGGCGATATACTTTGATGCCCAAATTTTCCAAGCGTTTTTGGAAAAGCTTGGAGGAGTGCTGTTCACTGTACTGCGTAATGACAACACTGCCGACATAAAGACCGATGTTGCGAAATGCATCGATTAGACGGAGCGTATCCAGATCGTAAGTAATACCGAGATCTCCTCGTCTTTTATTTTTTTCGATATCGTTTGCGGAAATAACAATGACGATTTCTGCGCGGTTGCGAAGTTCGTAGAGCATTTTGATCTTGCTGTCGGGATGGAAACCGGGGAGCACACGGGAAGCGTGAAAGTCATCAAAAAGCTTGCCGCCGAATTCAAGATAAAGTTTTCCGCCGAAAGAAGCGATTCTGTCAAGAATTTTTTGTGATTGAAGAGAAATATACTTTTCGTTATCAAAACAATTGGTAATCATAAATCCTGCGCCTTTCCTAATAAAAAACTTGTCCGCTTTTGATACTGAGATAAAAGCGGAATCGATTTGGATGTGAAGAAACTTGCCATTACCATATCATTATAGCACAAAAAACTTAAATTTGTCCATATTTCGTGAAAAAATTCTTGAATGTTTTTCAAAAAATTTTTGTTTTTCCGAAAATTGTCCGATTGATTTTGTTTGTATGTATTATTTAAATGCATGAAAAACTTGATTAGACAGCTTTGACGGACATCGGTTGTATTTTTGATTGGCTGAAGCGTAAAGGTAATCAAAAAAGCAAAGTTCGCGATGTATTGACAAAATCGGGGATTTGTGGTATAAAAAAGATATATTGCTTTTCATTGGATGGAATGAAAAGAGGGATTCGGAGAGGAGTGGATGGTTTGGAAACCAACGAATATTACAGGAAGCTTTTGAATATGGCGGTTACGGCAGGCTCGATCATGATTTCTTCCGGCGCGGAAACACACCGTGTGGAGGATACGCTTCACCGCATTCTGGGAACAACGCATTTTGAACATGCGGATGCGGTCGTGTTTACAACGGGTATGGTCGTTACGCTTTCAGATCCTTCGGGTGAAACGCTTTCCATTTCCCGACGTGTAACGGATTGTTCTCAAAATTTCGGTAAAATTGCGGAGGTCAACAGTGTATCCCGTGATTTTTGCAATGGAAAAATTACGCTGGACGAAGCGATCGAAAAGTTAGAATGGATTAAAGCGAAAAAAAGATATAATTCTTTTCTTCAATATTTGGGATATATTTTGGCTTCTTGCGGTTTTACCGTGATGTTTGGCGGAGAGGCTTTGGATGCTTTGGGTACGATTTTCTGCGGACTTATCCTTTCCATTGTGGAATTGGAACTCGGTCCGAAAATCAAAAGAGGTTTCGTTACCACGATTTTAGCGGCGGCAATGATGACGATTACGGCAACAGCAGTTTCTTACATCGGTTATCACGGATTGGGAATTTCTTTTCAAACGCATTATATGATTATTGGAGGCATGATGCCATTGGTTCCGGGGCTTGCCATGACAACGGCATTTCGAGATATTTTGCAGGGGGATTATCTTTCTGCCGGTTCCCGTATTTTAGAAGCGCTTATGGTTGCGGTTTGCGTTGCTATCGGAATCGGTGCGGGGATGAGCTGTTCGGACATGCTGGGACTTTCCGAAACACTGACTCTTTCTTTTAATCTTTCTGTGACGAACGTTCCCGAGTTTTTATTTGCGGCATTTTCTGCGGGAGTGGCCATTATAGGTTTTTATCTTCTTTTTGATACTCCAAAAAAATATTTTTTTGTTTGCGGATTGAATGCCGCTTTTGCCTGGTCTGTTTATCTCATCACGGATTCCTGCGGACTGAACGGTCTGTGGGCGTCGTTTTTTTCCACGCTGGCGGCAGATTTTTTTGCCTATTACAGCGCGCGTATTTTGAAAGCCCCGATGATTTTGTTTCTCGTTGCCGGGATTTTACCGATGGTTCCCGGTATCAGTATCTATCAGGGGGTATATAGCTTCATGTTCGGCATCGGAAATGCATCGGAAATTTTAACGGGAGCATTTATGACAACGGGCGTGATTGCGCTGGCTATTTTCTTGATGGACACTGTTTTGGATATGGAAAAACGCATTCGTGCGCATATTTTGAAAAAACGCAAGTCGTGAAAAACGGGCGCGAAAAAGGAAAGATTTTCTTTTTCGCGCTTTTTATTAAGAGAAATTTCATAAAAAATACGGAGAAGCCGATCAGCGGACTTCTCCGTGTTTTGTTTGCGGATTATTTTTTGGGAATGAGCTTTTCCTTGCCGCCCATATAAGGACGGAGCGCTTCGGGGATGTTGACGGAACCGTCTGCGTTGAGATTGTTTTCAAGGAAAGCAATCAGCATACGGGGAGGTGCAACAACGGTATTGTTCAGTGTGTGAGCGAGATATTTTTTGCCGTCTGCACCGTTTACGCGGATTTTAAGACGGCGTGCCTGTGCATCGCCAAGGTTGGAACAGCTTCCGACTTCGAAATATTTTTTCTGGCGGGGAGACCATGCTTCGACGTCGATGGATTTTACTTTGAGATCGGCAAGGTCGCCGGAACAACATTCCAGTGTGCGTACGGGGATATCAAGGGAACGGAAGAGATCTACGGTGTTCTGCCAAAGCTTTTCAAACCATACCATGCTGTCTTCGGGTTTGCAGACGACGATCATTTCCTGTTTTTCAAATTGATGAATACGATAAACACCGCGTTCTTCAATGCCGTGCGCGCCTTTTTCTTTACGGAAGCAGGGAGAATAGCTGGTAAGTGTATAGGGGAGCTTCTTTTCATCGAGAATCTGGTCGATGAATTTACCGATCATGGAGTGTTCGCTCGTACCGATCAGATAAAGGTCTTCGCCTTCGATTTTATACATCATGGCATCCATTTCGGCAAAGCTCATAACGCCTGTTACAACGCCTGCGCGGATCATGTAGGGAGGAATGCAGTAAGTGAAGCCGCGGTCGATCATGAAATCGCGAGCATAACTGATGACAGCGGAGTGGAGTCTTGCGATATCGCCCATCAGGTAATAGAAACCGTTGCCTGCAACGCGGCGCGCGGAATCGAGGTCGAGACCTTCAAAGGTATCCATGATATCACTGTGGTAGGGAATATCGAAATCGGGAACGATGGGTTCTCCATAACGCTGAACTTCCACATTTTCGCTATCGTCTTTACCGATCGGAACGGAAGGATCGATGATATTTGGAATGGTCATCATAATCTTTTTGATCTTTTCTTCCGCTTCTGCGCATTTTGCTTCCAGTGCTGCGAGCGCTTCGGAATTTTCCGTTACGAGTTTTTTGGCAGCTTCGGCTTCTTCTTTTTTGCCCTGTGCCATATATTTACCGATGGTTTTGGAAACTTTATTGCGGTTTGCGCGGAGGGCATCTGCTTGTTGTTTTGCTTTGCGGTTTTCCTCATCGAGTGTAATAACTTCATCTACGAGAGGGAGCTTGGAGTCCTGGAATTTGTTTTTGATATTTTGCTTTACGATTTCGGGATTTTCACGAAGAAATTTTAAATCGAGCATGGTTTGAAATCTCCTTTTTGAAAAATGTTAAAAAAGTGGGCAATGCCCGATGAAAGTTGACCGATATTCAATATCGGCACACTTCAACAAAGCTTTTTATGCTTTCCGACACGGCGGACCGGAGGGTATGATTTTCCATTAGAGGAAACATCGTATTGCCGATATTCCGTAAGCATAGGATTTCGCTTTGTTTTTTATTGTTATATAAAATTATTATAATTCTTTTTGAGATAAAAAGCAAGTGTTTTTTGGAATTTTCAAGGGTGTTTTTTCAGAAAAAACAAGTTTTTCCGCTTTTAGGTTTTGTATTGGAAGATTTATGAAAAAATAGTGATATTGTATGAAAAAATTCAGAATTATGTGAAAGTTTTATTGATTTTTTAAAAAGAGTATGATATAATATATAAGCAAATACAAAGCATTGTTTTATGCAATAAAAACGGAGGAAGTGTCTATGAACAATGTAGAGAGATTCAACGCAGTGTTGAATTTTGAAAAGCCGGATCGATTGCCTATGGTCGAATGGGCTTCTTGGTGGCCGGATACAGTATACCGTTGGCGAGAAGAGGGATTAGATGATTCGGCGATTCCATGGGATCGTATTCAGACGCATCTTGGCTTGGATTATATTCAGCGTATTTGGATGCCTTTGATGACGCCCGATCGTCCGCGTCCGGCATCGCACGGCGCACCTTTGATCGAATCGGCGGACGAATATGAGGCGTTCAAAAAATATTTGTATCCGAATGAAACACATTGGAATTATGTGAAAAAGTTAGATGTTTTGAAGAATCTGAGTCAGGAACACAACAACGGAGATGCGGTTTTGTGGTATTCCTTTGACGGTTTTTTCTGGTTCCCTCGTGTGTTGCTGGGAATTGAAAATCATCTGTATTCGTTTTACGATGAACCTGAACTGTATCATCGCATCTGCTCGGATCTTGCCGATTATATTATCGCTCAGCTACCGAAGATTTATGAAATTGTAAAACCTGATTTTATGGTCATTTCGGAGGATATGAGTTATAATAACGGACCGATGATTTCGGAAGAATTGTTTGACGAATTTATTTTGCCGTATTACCAAAAAATCATTCCCGAAATCAAAAAATACGGGACGAAAGTGATTGTTGATACGGACGGCGATGTTTCCATGATGATTCCTTGGCTGATTCGTGCGGGTGTTGACGGCGTACTGCCGCTTGAAAGACAGGCCGGCGTGGATCTTGTGAAGCTCAGGGAACAGTATCCGAACTTCCTCTTTATCGGCGGTTTTGATAAAATGGCGATGATTGCGGGAGAAGATGCAATGAGAAAAGAGTTTGAACGTCTTCTTCCCGTTATGAAAAAAGGAGGGTTCATTCCTTCCTGTGACCACCAGACTCCGCCGCAGGTTTCGTTTGAAAATTATCAAATTTATCTCCGTTTGCTGAGAGAGTATGCGGAAAAAGCGAAAAATGTGTGATAAACACGAAAAATGTTTATTCACAATACACAAAAAATGGTTAGTTGAATTGTAAAAAAGGCAGAATCTTTTCTAAATGCAAAATTAAGGTTTGATTTATTGTACCAGTTGGTGTTATAATATATAATAATGACATCAGTATCACTCGGACCTGCCCTTGCATCCGAAAAAATTCTGCAGTGTTAAAAAATTATAATTTGGAGGAACATACAGAATGAAGAAAGTATTGGCTTTTCTGCTCGCGCTTTCCATGTGCCTGGTTTTTGTGACCGGTTGCACGAAGATCGCCGGTGACGACCCTGCTGGTAGGGGCGCAATATTTGATGTTTACCTTGGTAAAAAGGTAATGAATCTTGACCCGGCAATCGCTTATACCGACGACAATGCGGTTAAAATCCTTAACCTGATTTTCGAAGGTCTTTTCAAACTTGACGAAAATGGCAAACTCAAGAAAGCACTCGTAAAGAAATGGGAAATTACCGAAGATCCCAAGACAGGCGAAGAACGCTTGGAAATTACGATCAAGGACACATATTGGAGCTGCGGTTCCGCTGTTCAGGCAAATGACGTTGTTTTTGCTTGGAGACGCATTTTGGACCCCAACTTTGATACTCCCGCCGCATCTATGCTTTATTGCATCAAGGGCGCAACAAAAGTAAAGAGTGGTGAAATTTCTCCCTACGACCCCGAATTCGGTCTTTATGTAGCAAAATCCAACAAGTTCATCGTTGAATTTGAAGAAGGCGCGGACATTGATGAATTCCTTTACAACCTGTCCAGCCCTGCGCTTGTTCCTCTTCGTGAAAACAAGGTCAGCCAGTATCCCGATTGGTCCAGAAGCGCAACCGACCTTTCCACAAACGGTCCGTTCCGTGTAAAGAAGTTCTCTGAAGATCCCACAGAACATATCACACTTGAACGTTCCAAATACTACTACCTCAACCAGGATGTAGCAACCGAAGCAAAAGATAAGTATGTAACACCTTATCAGATCAACGTTCGTTACGACGTTCCCGTAGATAAGGAAATGGTAGTTACCGATGCTGAAACCGATATTATCAGCATGTATAACAACAAAGAACTGTTCTACGTTTCCGGTTTGACTGCCGCAACTGCAGGCAAATACGGCAAGGACGTTCAGATTGAAGACGAAGCTTCCGCATTCATGTTCTACTTCAATTTCAAATCCGAAGCGTTTGAAGAAGGCGATGAAGGTCTTGCAATCAGAAAAGCATTCTCTTTGGCTCTCAACAGAGATGCGATTGCCAATACGCTCGGTTTGGGAACAAAACCCGCAACCGGTATTTTGAACGACAAGGTTTACAATACCAAGAAGGGTACTTCTTTCCGTGAAGAAGGTGGCTCTGTTGTTACCAGCAACATGGACGAAGCAAGAAACGTTCTTGCTGCTGCAGGTATCGATCCTTCTTACTATGATACCATCTACGTTTTGATCCGTCAGGACGAAGTAAACGACAGTTACCAGTCTTCCTATAAGAGCAACGAAAAACTCATCGTTGAAGCCGCTCTCCAGGCTTGGACAGAACTCGGCTTCATGGTTGAACCTACTTATGCAACCAGTGAACAGTTCGAAGAGGTTTATGCAACAGGCGACTATGATGTTGTGGGTATGGACTATCAGATGATTTCCGCACACGCTCTCTATGACCTTGCTATGTTCTCTTCCGCATACAGCTACAACGGTTCTCTCCTGAAGGGTTACACCAATGAAACATTTGATGCCCTTTTGGCAGATGCATTCAAGGAAACCAATCTCGATAAGAGAGCTGAAATCCTTCACAACGCAGAAAAAGCATTGATCGAAGACGGCGCGTTGATTCCCGTTGTATTCAATACCAATGCATACGTTGTTTCTTCTGAATTGAAGAAGGTTAAAACGGATTTCTGGGGCGTTCAGATCTTTACAAAAGCAAAACTGAAGGACTACGTTCAGTATCTCCCTTCCGTTAGAGATGCGGCAGTTGTTGCTTCTGAAGAAGAATAATTAGGCTTTTTACTAAAAACACCGATTGAATTGCGCAATCGGTGTTTTTTTGGGTCAAAAAATGCCTTGCCAATGAAAGCCTTCCAAAATTTTCAATCTGCCGAGAGCATCCCGAAATTCAGAAAGCGCTACGGAAAAGTCCTCTCCGTTTTCGTTTTCGAAATGGATGGCAAGCGCGCAGATGGCTTCGTCACAGCGGTTGGTATTTTCATATCCGGCAGTAAAGGAAATCATAGGAAAATATTTTTCCCAAAGCGCGGTCAATTCATTGACGGTAAGTGCGAATTGTGCTGATGGGTTTTCAAAATCTTTTTCGCTTTTTGGCAAAAATTCGGTAAGTGTCAGCATTTCATCAATGTATGAAACGGTTTGATGTGCGTTGAAGGTTATGAAAACGGTTACGGAAAATAACATGAGTAATGCAAAAACGAATGATTTCATGATAAATTTTTCTTTTCCTCCAGCTGTTTTTGTTTGATTAAGGTAATATTGCCGTCATCGGTAACGGAAAGGAGAAAAACATCTCTATATTCCTGAATATTTACAGATTTTAGAATTTTTTGTAACCAATGCTTGTTTTTTCCGATTTGTTTCAAAAGCTGTGTGTTCAAGGTGCCGTCAATGATAACGGCATGAGAAAGAGGCGCCTTATTTTTTTCAAAAACAGAAATTTGACCGTTCTGTTCCAAAATAGCATAATCCACATCGTCTACGGAGGCAATGCTTTTTAAGCGTAATTCACAGAGTAAGTCATCCATGGAAAGCCGTAAGCGTTCCATTTCTTTTTTTTGAATTTTGCCGTGAAGAATGACAATGCTCGGTTTGCCATCAAGCAATTTCTTCAGACGGGCACATTTTGTTGTCAGAAAAGAAAAGATGATTTCAAGCGGAATGATGGTAAAAATGGGAATCACTGCGTTCAAAATCGGAATTCCCGGATTTGTCAGAGGATAAGAAGCAATATCAGAAAGGAGAAACGTGGTTACCAATTCGGAGATCTGAATTTCGCCGATTTGTCTTTTTCCGGATATTCGCATGACGGCAAGCAAAAGAATATAAATGAGGATGGTTCGGATGAAAATAACAGCCAAAAAGCATCGTCCTTTCAAATAATATGAATAAAATAGGGTTTATTTATATTATTTATGTAAATTGTAAAAATATTTATTGAAAAAATTTCCGTTTTGCGTTATAATAAAGAATATATATTTATTTTTCTGTTTTTAACAGATTATTTTGAAAGGAGCAATTATTATGGATGACTTCAGAGCAGGCAGTGGAGAATACAGCGTAGCGCTGAAAACTTTGATTGAAGAATTTAAGTTGGAAGCTTTATACATACCCGAAGGAAGAAAAATTAAGATCACGCAACCGGAGGTCAACAGACCCGGTCTTGCATTGTCGGGCTTTTTTGAATTTTTTGATCACAACCGTATTCAATTGATCGGAAATGCGGAACATCAGTATATTGCGGCGCTTTCCAAGAGCGAAAGACTTTACAGAATGGAGCAGTTTGCCGTTCACCGTCCCCCCGTAATCATCATTACAACCAATCTGAGTGTTTTTGATGAAATCTGGGCAGTCGTAAAAAAATATAATATCGCACTTTTGCGCACGAAGGAAACAACATCCGCTTTTCAGGCTGCCTTGATTGCTTCCTTGAACATCCATCTGGCACCCCGTATTACAAGACACGGTGTTTTGGTGGAAGTATATGGCGAAGGTATTTTGATTCTTGGGGAAAGCGGTGTAGGAAAAAGTGAAACTGCAATCGAACTGGTTAAGCGCGGTCATCGACTGATTGCGGACGATGCGGTTGAAATCAAAAAAGTTTCTGCGAAAACACTCGTCGGAACAGCGCCGGAAATCATTCGTTATTTCGTTGAACTCCGCGGTATCGGTATTGTGGACGTTCGCCGTATTTTTGGTATGGGTTCCGTTAAAGCAAGCGAAAAATTGGATATGATTATAAAATTTGAACCTTGGGATAAAAATAAGATCTATGACCGCATTGGTCTGACACAGGAAACAACCAATATTTTGGGTATTGAGATTCCCACGACCACGATTCCCGTTCGTCCCGGAAGAAATCTTGCCATCATTCTGGAAATTGCGGCAATGAATAACCGTCAGAGAAAAATGGGTTATAATACTGCGGAAGAATTCAATCAGAGAATGATGGAGCAGATGTTTGCACCCAAAGAAGAAGATTAAACATTCAAAGGATATTTTATGGATAAAAAACAAATCAAAAATATGTCAAATCTGCGCGCGCTCGGTTTGACTGTCATACTTTGCATACTTGCTGTTGCAGCTGCAGCAGATCTTGAATACGGAACACATATCATCGGACATGTATTTTTGATGCTCTCGGTAGGTGTTCTTTCCGTAATTTTTATGACTTGCGATAAAGCGGTGTTTGTTTTGGATGCCGCAGCATTGATTGCAATCATTTTTTTCACAAGTAACGGTTCTCTTATATTGTCTTTGTTTGGTGCCGTTATTATTTTCAGCGCCATGCTGCTCGCTTATGCCGTGCGGAAAAAGAGCGCAAAAACTTCGGCAGTGCTTGTGGTAAGTATTACCGTTACGGTCGGTTATCTGATTGTTATGGCTGTATTTTACGCCGCAGAAGGCGGTTCTTTGGCACTTGAAGATCTGTTTGAAAAACTGAACGGGCTGGGCGATTCCGTCAAGATTTACCTTGCCGATGTCATAACGCAATCCGTGGATGCGATTTCGGAAGAAATACTTGCTTATTATGCAAAACATGATATTACAAAGGAGATGCTGTTGGAAGCAAGTTTGCTGGCTATGGAGGATTCGGTGGATTGGATGAAATTGCTCTTGCCGGGATACTTTGTTTTTCTTGTTCAGGTGATGGGTTATTTCGGCGTGATTGCTTTTGAAAAAACGGTTCGTATTGCGCGCTGCGAAGCGGTTTTGCCGGAGATTCATTGGCAACTGTATCCCACACAGGTTTCTTGTGTGATTTATATTGTGATTACAACGGTATATATTATTACTTCCGTTTTCTTTTCTAATTCATCTTTTGCCGTTTTCATTACCAATTTCTGGTTGGCTCTTATGCCCGTGATGATTGGTTGCGGATTCCGCAGTTTGTATCTGCGCTTGAAACATCCGCAGCTTCGCAGATCCACGATTTTCATCCTTATTCTTTTGGGTGCAGGATGTTTTTTCATTCCGGATGCGGTTTTGACTTTTGGCATATTGACGATGACGTTTATGGGAGCGCAGGATGTTTTTCTTTCCCGTGCCGTAGAATCGGGAGATCCTCGATTCAGGGAGAAAAAATAAAGGATTCTGTGCAAACGTGGGCACGTCTGCCGGAATAACGGATTGCTTGCAATCTGTGTGCAGGTGTATCGCACGATGTTCTGTCTTTGCGTATTGCCCGACGGCGCGTGCAATGAGAGCAATTTCCTATAGTTAAAAAATATTCAATCGGAAAGGAATTACCATGCCTGAAAATTATAAAAAAACAAAACGGCGTGTATCTGCCGCAACCGTGATTTGCGCAGCGTTGGCGGTTATCGTATTGGGGATTTCTGCGATTTTGATGATGGAAACGGAAATTCCGCCCGCAACAATCATTTACAGCGCATTGGGAATCTATCTTTTTTCCTTGCTATGGGTTGCTGTGATTTCCATTATCCGTAACCGAATGGTAAAAGGAAATCTGGCGGATATCAAAAGCTCTGTTTTCGGAACGATCTCATTCGGCTTCGTTCAGAATCTTCATATGCCTGTTTTGATCTGTGATGAAAAGGGTAAGATCGTTTGGTATAATGAAATTTTGCT
Organism: Oscillospiraceae bacterium; assembly: GCA_015064845.1. Classification (GTDB taxonomy): domain Bacteria; phylum Bacillota; class Clostridia; order Oscillospirales; family CAG-272; genus QALR01. Next base: position 22,893 of record SVRL01000017.1, read on the forward strand.
TTCCGGATATAAATCCCGCGGGGTTTTATGCGGAAAATATGTTGACAGTATCTGTACGGAAACAATTGAAGCCATCGTCCAAAAGGGCGAAGAAGGATTGGAAGTTTCTTTTCTTTCGGACAGTTTCTTGATGAGTGAAAAAAACAATGTTGTTTTTTGTGCCAGAAGTTATAAGGCAATTTCCAAAAACAGAGTATATTACACAATTATTTTTGAAGACATTACGGAAGTCAAAAATTTGAATCAGCGTCTCGTCGATGAAGAACCGATTATCGCTTATGCAATGATTGACAATCTGGATGAACTGACACAATACGTTCAGGAATTTTACTCCGACACGGCACGCGAAGTGGAAAAAATTCTTCGCGACGAGATGGAAAAGGTTGGCGGTATCGTGCGTAATTACGGACATAACAAGTTTTTGTTGGTGTTTGAAGCACAGCATCTTGCGACCTTTGAAAAAGAACGATTTTCAATTTTGGATACGATACACGAAATCCGTGTCGGCTCATCTGCAATTCCCATAACGCTTTCCATGGGTGTTGCCAAAATTAAGGGCAGTCTGTATGAAAAGGAGCGTGCTACACAAGCGGCTTTGGATATGGCATTGCAAAGGGGCGGAGACCAGGTCGTTGTAAAGAGCCTCGGTAAATTTGAATTTTACGGAGGTAAGACCAAAACCGTTCAAAAACAGGACAAAGTCCGCGCACGCGTGATTGCAACGGAATTGACATCTTTGGTCTCTGCTGCGGACAACGTGATTGTTATGGGGCACAAATACCCCGATTTCGATGCGTTTGCATCCTGTCTTGCGATTTTGCGTGTAGCAAGGCACTGCGGTGTAAAGGCGTTTATCGTTTGTGATAAGACGACGGCGGCATTGGCGCCTTGTTTCCGTAAAATTGAGGGAGATCCGGAATATGAAAACGTATTCGTAGACAAAACGGAAGCGCAGGATTTGATTCGCAGCGGTACGCTTGCCGTTGTCGTGGACGTTAATAACATTGATTTTTGCGAAGCGCCCGACGTTGTGAATGCGGTCAGTGATGTTGTCGTTATCGACCACCACAGAAAAACTGCGGAATTTAAGATTCAACCCAAAATTTCCTATATTGAACCTGCCGCAAGTTCTGCCTCGGAATTGCTTTGTGAAATTTTGGAGCAGATCATTGATTCGAAAACTTTACCAAAGCTGGAAGCGGATTTCCTTTTGGCGGGTATCTTTTTGGATACCAAGAATTTTACGCATAATACGGGTATCCGTACGTTTTCTGCCGCCATGTATTTGCGCGGAGAAGGCGCAAATCCTCTCGATGCAAAAGCATTTTTCAATATGGATTTGGAAGATTTTCGATCGGAAGCAAGCTTTGAAACCAACGTTACCATCCATAAAGCTTCCATTGCTCTTGCCATCAACCGCAATGAAGACAATCCTCCGATTGCGCGTGTCAACGCTTCCAGAGCAGCTGACCGTCTTTTGAACGTGTCCGGTGTCAAAGCAAGTTTTGCGCTTTGCCGTATCGGAGGCTGCGTACACATTTCCGCGCGTTCCCAGGGAAAGATCAACGTGCAGTTGATTTTGGAAAAATTGGGCGGTGGCGGACATTTTGACTCTGCGGGTGCACAGATAAAGAATGCGACTATTGCAGAAGCGAAAAAATTGCTCGATAATGCGATAGAAGAATATTATATTGAAAATCACTATGTGGTCTAAAATGGAAACATCTACATATGATGCATAGTGAAACAGAAGGCTCAATTTCCCGAAAGGGAGATTGAGCTTTTAAAATCGAAAAAAAGCAAGTGTATTATGTAAAAAAGTCTAAATTTTTTGATTCGTATTCAAAAACTTCCTGAATGCGACAGGCGAGAATGACATGTTTTTCATCACTTTTCCTGTATGCTGTATATATACGGTAAAGGAAAGGAGATTAAAAATGACAGACGAAAAATTGGATGAAAAAAATACGCAGACCACACTTAAAAAAGAAACACAGGCTATCACGAAAAGACCTGTTCAACCCAAACGGGGCAAACCGCCGTCCGAAAAGAAAAAAGGAGTTGGCAATATCATTTCGTCAGGTATGAGTTTTTGTCTCGGCTTTGTGTTTGGCGGTACGAAATTTCCTTTGAATACATATCCTTTGGGATGCGCGTTGGTGTCGGCGTTGCCGAGAAACACCGTTGCGGCAATGCTTGGAATTCTCGTCCGGACGATTTATCTGTATTCGCAGGGAATGGATATGCTTTTGCCGATTATTTGTTCTACGTCGCTTCTTGTCTGCCGTGTGGTTTTGAACGTTATTTTGTTTGGCAGAAGCAATCTGGTGCGCTTGCATCGCTTGCCGGATGCCATTTCCATGAAAATGTTGCTTTGCGCAATTTTTGTTTTCGGAATTTCTTTGGTCGATGTGATTTATGTCGGTGTAACGCCGTACGGAATGTTGCGCGCCGTGCTTCTGACGGTTGTTTCTGTTGCTTTTACATTATTGTTCAGCTTCTTTTTTGATGAGGAATACCGTCACAATCCTGTTTTTGAAGCAGGATTCGGCGCACTGTGCTTTTCCGTTACGCTGGGAAGTTTGCCTTTTGTAATCGATGATTTTTCGATTGGGCTTGCCATTGCTTTTGCTATTACGCTCTATACGGGATTTTTGGGTGTGCCGACCAGAAGCGCTACCATCGGACTGCTTTGCGGAACGGTCAGCGGAGGATTTTTCGGACCTGTTTTTGCGCTGGCGGGTTTGGTTGCGGGAATTTTTTCCGATTCTTATGTATTGTTTGGCGGAATCGGTGCGCTTTTGGTTACGCTTTGCAGTGTCCTGTATTTCGGTACGATGGAATCTATCATGGAAATTCTTCCCGAGCTTTCTTGCGCAGCGGCTGTCGTTACGTTTGCTACCATGCTTAAACTGTTGCCGAAAGATCGTTTCCCCGAATTTTCTTTTGTACCCGAAAAGGAAAATACAGCCTCTGTTTTGTGGACCAGGCATTGCGAGAGCGAGATGGAAAAACGCATGCTCGGACTTTCCAAAGCCATGGATTCTCTTTCCTGTATGGTGCAGGGATTATCCGAGCGTTTCCGCCGACCGAGCCCTGAAAAACTGACGGAAAACAGTCTTGCGATATGGGAGGCGTATTGCAAGGACTGTCCGAATGAAAACAATTGTAAAGGTGTTTCGGAATTGGAAACGGAGAAGATCTCTGCAAAGCTTACGGCAGGATTGCTTTCGGGAACGAAAATGGATCGGGAACGGCTGTATGAAATCACGCGTATACGCTGTCCTCATCTGGAAGAATTGGCGTTGGAGATGAACGCTTTATCTGCGCAAATGATAGAAGATGCCATTCGGGACGATAAGACCAAGGTGTTTGCTTTGGACTATGAGATTATGTCCGAAATTTTTGCGGATATTGCCGCGAGAACCAAAGAAAGGAGAATTTCTGCGGATCGGGCGCTTTCCGATCGGCTCCGCAGAGCGTTTTATCGTGAGGGACTTCGCACAGAGCATGTTTGGGTTTGCGGAGATAGGAAGAAAACGGTTATTGTTACGGGAGAAGCGATTGCAAAAACAGAGCTTCGACCGCAGGAAATACGGTCGATTTGCGAGAGTATATGCTCTGCTCGATTCGGAAATCCGCAATTCGTATTAGAGGAAGGGAAAAGTGCTTTTATTTTGGAAACCTTGCCTTTATATAAGGCGGAAGCGGTTATGAAGCAAGTTCCCAAAAAAGGAGAGATCGTTTGCGGAGACAGCATTGCGGCCGCTTCAAGCGGAGAGGATTATTTTTATTGCTTTTTATGTGATGGCATGGGAAGCGGGGAAGAAGCAGCGCTGACTTCCAAACTTTGCCGCGTTTTTCTTGAAAAAATGCTTGTTTGCGGAAATCCGAAATCCACCACGCTGGAAATGCTGAACAATTTGCTTTGCTCCCGTAATACGGAATGTTTTGCGACAGTGGATATTTGTGAGATCGATTTGGTTTACGGTGTGGCATCGTTTTTGAAAAGCGGAGCAATTCCTTCTTTCATTATGCGGGACGGGCATCTTTATAAAATTTCGGGCGGAAGTTTTCCGATCGGAATTTTGCCGCAGGTTTCTGCGGAGCATACGGATTTTGAGCTTTGTGACGGAGACGTGGTCGTTCTCTGTTCAGACGGTATTGTTTCCGATGCGGATGCCTTGGATGGCGAAGATGCCGTTCGCTTTTCGGACCTGCTCATACGGGAATGGACGGATGATCTGGAAGCATTGGCGGATAAGGTGCTGACGTATTCCTCAGATTTTTCCGTGCGGATGGACGATATGACGATAGCTTTTCTGAGAATCACGCGAATAAATGAAAAAAGATAACGGCGTACACCGAACAAGAAATCAAGCGATTTTTCAAAAAAAATCAAGCAATTGGTTCAAAATATACTTTTTAGCGGTATTTTTTTGAAAAAAACAAGAAATTCAAAGATTTTTGATTGAAATTTCAAAAAAAATATTGCAATTTAGAAGAATATCTGTTATAATGCAATCGTGGATTTGGGACCTTTCCCGAAGGTTCTTTTCAAAATGATTTTTTGATATTGTTCACGGCACTTTTCAATGCACGGAAAAAATTTTTTTCGTGCATTTTTTAGTCTGCGAGAATGCATTTCCGAAGCGTTACGTTATTTTGGAAGAGCTGATTTTACAGACTGAGGAAAGCGGCTATGATCCGCTATTAGGCTTGACGGGTTTTTCATCGTCCTGTGCGTAGTCGGTCCCTTGGGCAAGGGCGGGTGGCGCACACATTCAAAAAAGCGCGCGGAAGAAATTCTTTTGGTAAGTTTCGGATATTCCGCGGATATTCGCTTTTCATTTTGCAAGGGAAGGACTAAAAAATGAACCAAAACAAAAAAGTATTTGAACTGAAGAAGATCGCGAAAAGCTTTGACGGCGATCAAATTTTGAAAGGCATTGATCTTGATATTCATGAAAAGGAATTTATTACTCTTCTGGGACCATCCGGTTGCGGAAAAACAACAACGCTCCGTATCATCGGCGGTTTTGTTACGCCCGATTCGGGAGATGTGCTTTTCCTCGGTAAAAAAATCAACAACGTACCGCCGTACAAGCGTAAAGTAAATACGGTATTTCAAAAATATGCATTGTTCCCTCATCTTGATGTTTTTGAAAACGTCGCATTCGGACTCCGTTTGGTCAAGACTCCCGAAAAAGAAATCGTAAAGCGCGTAAGAGAAATGCTCGCTCTGGTAAATCTTTCCGGCTTCGAAAGCCGCAAAGTGGATTTGCTTTCCGGCGGTCAGCAACAGCGCGTTGCCATTGCGCGTGCGCTTGTAAACCGTCCGAACGTATTGCTTCTGGACGAACCGCTCGGCGCATTGGATCTGAAACTCCGTAAGGAGATGCAGATCGAACTGAAAAAAATTCAGCAAAGCTTGGGAATTACCTTCGTTTTTGTTACTCATGACCAGGAAGAAGCCCTGACCATGAGCGATACGGTTGTTGTTATGAACGAAGGCCGTATTCAACAGATCGGTACTCCTCAGGATATCTATAACGAGCCTGCCAATGCATTTACGGCAAGCTTTATCGGCGAAAGCAACATTATTCCCGGTATCATGCACAAGGATTGCCTTGTCGAATTTGCGGGAAGAAATTATGTGTGTGTCGACGGCGGTTTTGCAAAGGATGAACCCGTGGATATCGTTGTCCGTCCCGAAGACGTGGACATCGCTCCCGCTTCGAGCGAATTCCTTTGCGGAACAGTTAAATCGGTTATTTTCAAAGGTGTTCATTATGAAATGCACGTTGACTGCAACGGAACGATGTGGCGTGTGCAATCCACCGACTTTACGCCTGCAGGCGCAACGGTCGGTTTGAAAATTACACCCGAAGATATTCATATTATGCACCGCAGTTCGATTTACGGAGGTGATACCAATTGAAACTAAATGCAAAATGGACTTCCTACCCCTATATCATCTGGATGCTTCTTTTTACGATTATCCCGCTTTTCTTGATCGGTTATTTTGCGTTTACCGATGCGGAAGGAAGTTTTACTGTTGGTAATATAGAACAGGCTGTGAAATATATTCCCGCTTTGGTTAAAAGCGTTTCTTTGGCTGCTATTGCAACGGTACTTTGTCTGTTACTGGCGTATCCCTTTGCATTTGCGATGTCGCGCCTCAGTTTTGAACGTCAGAAGATGATGTCCATGCTCATCATGCTTCCGATGTGGATGAATTTCCTTCTTCGTACTTATGCATGGCAGGCGATTCTGGAAGATAACGGTGTTATCAACACGATTCTGACGAGCGTGGGACTTTCTTCCGTGAAACTCATCAATACATCCGGCGCGGTTGTGATGGGTATGATCTATAACTATATTCCTTTTATGATCCTTCCGTTGTATTCCGTGATGACCAAAATCGATAAAAGTGTTTTGGAGGCGGCAAGCGATTTGGGCGCGGGATTTTTCTCCACGCTTTACCGCGTGATTCTTCCTCTCAGTATGCCAGGCATTGTTTCCGGTACAACGATGGTTTTTGTTCCTGCGGTCAGCACATTCGTTATCAGCGGTATGCTCGGCGGGGTGAATAACTATTTGATCGGCGACTTGATTGAAACGCAGTTTCTTGGAAATTCCTATGATTTGAATTGTGGATCGGCAACCTCACTTCTTTTGATGGTTGTTGTTTTGATTACGATGGCAATTTTCAATCATTTCAGTGATGAAGATGCAGAGGAGGCTTTGGTATGACGAACGGCAGAAAAAGACTTTCGGGAATTTATATGGCGCTCATGCTGCTTTTCCTCTATTTACCGATTTTCGTTTTGATTGCTTTTTCCTTTAACTCAACGAAGGGATATTCCTGGACCGGTTTTTCTCTGAAGTGGTATATAGAACTTTTTTCAAATGAATTGATTCTCGATTCATTGAAAAATACCCTGATTGTTGCTGCGGTGGCTTCCGTTTTGGCAACGATTCTCGGCGCGGGTGCAGCCATCGGTGTTTTTTCCATGAAAAATAAAGCAATGAAGGGCGCAATCAAAAACGTAACGAATTTACCTTTGCTCAGTCCGGAAATCGTTATGGGTATTTCACTTATGCTCCTGTTTTCGTTTGCCAGAATGTCAGGCGGCTTTGCAACCTTGATTATCTCTCACATTTCGTTTTGTGTTCCTTCGGTATTTCTTTCGATTTTGCCGAAACTCCGCCAAATGAACGGAAGCTTGTATGAAGCTGCTTTGGATCTTGGTTGTACGCCTTCCAAAGCGTTTATGAAAGTGGTTCTTCCGGAAATTATGCCGGGTATCATTACCGGCTTTTTGATGGCGTTTACATATTCCTTGGACGATTTCGTTATCAGTTATTTTACGGCAGGTAACGTTCAAACGCTTTCTATTACCATTTATTCCATGGTTAAAAAGCGTGTCAGCCCGGAAATCAACGCGCTTTCGACGATTCTTTTCGTAATCGTACTTTTGATTTTGCTTTTCACAAACGTGAGATCCATCAAAAAGGAACGCGCAATGGAAAAGAAAATGATGAAAAATTAAACAGAGAGGCATTTACAGATGAAAAAAATAATTTCTGTTTTTCTTTGTGTGCTTTTGATTTTGTCTTCTTTAGTGTTCTGCGTTTCGGCTGATGAGGCCTATGCATACGATGAAGAATATTATTCTAAATTCAAAGGACAAAATATTACACTTTACGTATATAACTGGGGTGAATATATCGCTGACGGTTCGGATGAAACGATGGATGTGATTGCGGAATTTGAAGCACTGACAGGAATTCAGGTGGAATATACAACGTTTGATACCAACGAAGGTCTTTACTCCAAATTGCAAAGCGGAAGCGCATATTACGATATTATCATTCCTTCGGATTATATGATTTCCCGTATGGCGCAGGGCGGTATGCTGGAAAAACTCAATTATGAAAACATTCCGAATTTTGGAAAATATGTGGATGAAGTTTTTAAAAATCCGGATTATGATCCCAATCAGGAGTACAGCGTTCCTTATACATGGGGAACCGTCGGATTGATCTATAATTCAAAATATGTGACGGAACCTGTGGACAGTTGGGATTTGCTTTGGGACGAAAAATACAGCGGAAAAATTTTGATGGTCTCCAACTCCAGAGATGCATTCGGCATTGCGCTGAAAAGACTTGGTTACTCCATGAATACGGAAAATCCTGAGGAAATCCGCGAAGCGGCAGAAAGTCTGAAAGCGCAAAAAGACGTTGTTCAGGCATACGTTATGGACCAGATTTTTGATAAGATGGTAGAAGAAAATGCATGGATTGCTCCGTATTATGCGGGGGATTATCTTACCATGAGCGAAACGAATGAAGATCTTGAATTTGTTTTTCCCAAGGAAGGATTCAATCAGTTTGTGGATGCTATGTGCATTCCCAAAGGTTGCAAAAATCAGGAAGCTGCTGAAATGTTCATCAACTTTATGTGTGAACCTAAGGTTTCTGCAGAAAATCTCGGTTATATCGGATATTCCACACCGATTTCCGCAGCAAAGGATTTGATGGATGAAGAAATGACGTCCAATGCAATTGCTTATCCGAGTGATGAAATTCTGAAGAACAGCGAAACCTACAGCAATCTTTCCGATGAAGCAAATAAGTTGATGGATGACTTGTGGATTGAGGTTCGCATCGGAACCTTGACGGCAGGATTTTGGGTTACGGTTGCTTTTCTTGCGGCGGGTATTACCGCGCTCTGTATTTTGCAGATGTACAGAAAGAGAAAAAGATTGGTTGCGCGTAATGCAGTAAAATAAAAAGTGTTCGGACGGTTTGTTAAGCAAACCGTCCGATTATTTAAAATGATTGAAGTTGATTTATTGCCAAAAAGATTTTTTCTTCTTGAAAATGGCGATAATAGGGCTTTAGTGGGATTTTATAAAAAATTGAGGAAAAAATAAAGGAATTGTAAAATTCCGCTTGACGAAACCAAAGAAAATGTGTATCATATATTATGGTGTGTAACGGGAAGGAGGTATGCAGTTATGAAAATTAATTTTAACCGAAATTATACGATCATCGCATTGTATGCATTGGTTGTTATTTTATGCGGCGTTCTTTTTGTTTTTGCTTTTTCTAATTTCGGAGCGGTTTGGAAATATATCGTCAATTTTTTCAGCATTTTTATGCCGATTTTTTACGGAATGTTCATTGCATATTTGATTTATCCGATGATAAAATTTTTCGAACGGCGTGTTTTTCGCGGTTTACTGCGTAAAAAACGATATGGTCTTGCGCGTGCGTTGTCTCTTGTTTGTGTTTTCCTCATTTTGATCGTTTCCATCGTTTTGTTTTGCTGGTTGATTTTGCCTCACATCATTGAAGGTTACGTGGATTTGCAGAAAAGATCAAGTGTCTATATTGAAGACATGAAGACATGGCTTTTCAGCCTTGCGGAAGACATGGGTGAGCTTTCCGGCTACGTTACCAAGCTTATGGAATATTTTATCGGTTTGATGGAAAATTTCTATGCATATATCGTTGGTTTGTTCCCGGATATTATGACTTTGGCGCCTGTTTTGATCAGTTTCGTAACTGACTTTTTCCTCGGAGTGGTTCTTTCCATTTATTTTATTCTTGCAAAAGAAAAATTACACGCTCAGATGAAAAAAATGCTTCGTGCATTTTTCAATACGGAAAAATATCGTTTTATTTACAGAAGTGCTCGTCTTGCGGACAGAAATTTCGGCGGTTATATCAAAGGTCAGATTGCGGATTCCATTATTGTCGGTATTCTTTCGTATATTTGCCTGATGGTTATTGGTGTTCCGTATTTTCCGCTGATCAGCACCATCATGGGTTTTGCCAACTTGATTCCCGTTGTCGGTCTTTTGCTGGGGATTGTTGTAGGCGCTTTGATTATTTTCCTTGCCAATCCGCACGCGGTAATTTGGTTTGCATTGCTTATGCTCGTTTTGCATATCATTAATGCAAAAATGATCAGACCGTATATTATTCGTGTGGGTGTAGATGCTTCCACGATGTTCATGTTTGCAGCCATTATCATTATGACGGGATTGATTGGCTTCTGGGGTTTAATGATCGGTGTTCCCGTGTTTGTTATTCTCTATACGGTTCTCCATTCCGAAGTGGATAAACGTCTGGGTAAGAAGGGTCTTTCCACCGAGCAGGCTGATTATTATGAAACGGTTGCCGGCAAAGAGCTTTACCGTGAACGTGAGTATAAACGTATGCGCAGAATGCGCGGTTCCAAAAAGAAAGAAGAAGTGGAAAGCGATGAAGATTTCATCATAAAGAAACCAAACTTGGAAGATACCATGGAAGTGACTGCTTGTGCAGATACGATGGAAATGAATCTTTACAAAGATACGGCGGAAATGAAGCTTTACAAGGAAAAAATTTCCGAAAAGAAAACGGATGCCTATCAAGAAAATCCGAAAGAAAATATGATTTCAAAATAAATGAATGCCGCCGATTGATTCGGCGGCAGATATATGCCTGCATAGTTAAATGGATATAACAACCCCCTCCTAAGGGGTAGTTATGGGTTCGATTCCCGTTGCGGGTGCCAGAAAGCACTTCTTTTGAGGTGCTTTTTTGTTTTTTTGCAAAAATTTTCAGAAAAAGTAATTTGTTTATTTTGCATAAATTTTCGTTTTTTTTTTTTTTGTTTTTTGGGACAGATGCCTTGACTTTTATTTGAAATTATGGTAATCTAAGAACACCCTTACCACAAAGATAGTCTTGTGTGGTATAATCAAAATTTTATTTTAAGGAAGGAAAGACATCAATGAAAGACACATTTTTTAGGGTTCTTACCATTGCTTTGGCGGTGCTCTTGACTGTTTCTCTCATACTCTCCGCTGTTGCGCTCAGCTATGCAACGGATATTAAAAACAATCAGAGTTCCAAAGTTGAATCTTCGATTGCAAGCATTGACGAGCAGGTCGCAAGCATCAACAATTCCGTCAAGGCTCTTAAGGCTCTTGACGCTGAACTCGGAGGTTACGTTGACACGTTGAAGGCGCAGGCGGCTGCTCTCACAACAAAACTCAACGAAACCGACACACAGATTGAAGCAGTAGAAAAAGAAATGGGAGATAAAATTACTGCTTCCGAAGCAACTCTCCTTGCTTCTCTCAATTCTTTGCGCACAGAAATTTCTGCGCAGATCGCAACCATTAACAATAGCATTACTGCTCTTCAGGATCAGGATGCAAAACTTGATCAGAAAATTGCTGAACTCCAGACTTACACAGATTCTGAAATTCAGGATATGAAAGATTGGGCAGAAGCAACATTCGTAACCGCAGAACAGTACAAAGATGTTGCATGGAACATTGCAGATATCAATGCACAGATTCAGCTTACCAACAAGAATATAACTACTCTTGTGAATGCACTTTCTGACAAAATCAATACATCTGTTGCAGATGCAATGGCAACACTTCGTGCAGAAGCAGATGCAAATAACGCTGCCAATGTTGAAAAAATCGAAGCTGCTGTAAATAGCATTACCGCTTCTTATAAAGCAGCAATTGCTGCAGCAAAGAAAGATATTATTGCTGCTTGCGAAAGCAAATTGGATGCTTTGATTGTAAAATCCGAAGCTTCTTTGAAATCCTGGATGAATAATAAACTCGCAGGTTACTACACCATTGCGGAAGCAAACGCAAAACTGGAAGCACAGAAGAAGAATCTCGAAACTTCTCTTGCAACACAGAAATCCGCTTTGGAAAAACTTGTTTCCGATCTTTCTGTAAAGGTTGATACAAACGACGCAACCGTAAAAGGCTTGATTGCAACCGCAACCGCTTCTATTGCTGCTTGTGAAACTACAATTGCTGCCAATGCAGAAGAAATTGCAAGACTTCAGACAAGTCTTGCTCAGCTGGAAACCACTCTTACCGCCGCATATACAACCGCAATTGAAAACGCTGTCAACGGTGTAAATGTTTCTCTTTCTGCTGTAAATGCAACGATTGAAACTTCTGTAAACACCATCAACAGCAATCTTACATCTCTTGAAACAAGAGTTGCTGCGGTTGAATCTTCCATCAAGGACATCAATACTTCTCTTGAAACGCTCAGTACTTCTTTGAAGGCTTTGGAAGACAGAGTTGGACGTCTTGAAGTTTACACCATCACAGTAAACGGCTTTACATTCGACGGACAAGAATATGATGTTCGGGTGCGTCCGACGGAATCTGACTCCACAGACAAAGCATCGATGGGGGATGTTATCCGTTTGTTGGCCACTGCGCCGTTGCACCGAACTGTGCGAAATAATGGCGTTTATTCTCGTTATGTTCTCAAATACATTGTCAAAGATGCAGATGGTAATGATGTTCCTGTTATCAATAATGAGTTTATCATGCCTCTTTCCAACGTAACCGTTACGGCGGAATATAATCTTTCTTTTGTTGAGGATGGTATCCATAACATTGTTACAGCTTACGATGAAGAGGGACTTAATCTGTGGAAAAGAAATGTTTCATACGATGACAGTAAAAGCTGTAATTTGATCCTCGGTGCAGATATTACATTGACTGCTCCCGAAGCCGGTCAGAGTAACTGGACACCCATCCCTGAATTTTTTGGCACCATTGATGGTAACGGCAAGACCATCACAGGTCTTACCATGACAGGCTCCGGCAATTTGGCATTTGTGGATACTCTTTACGGCACAATTAAAAACATCAATTTTGCAGACGTAAATATTTCCTCCAATGATGCAGAGGCTCGTGTAGCGGTTGTTGTAGCTAACATGAATTGTTATGTTCCGGAAAATGATGGCGACCGTGTGGTAGGAATGATTGAAAATTGTCATGTTCTTTCCGGTACGGTTACAGGCAAGAATGAAACTGCAGGTCTTGTTGCATATATGACTCTTTATAATACCTATGATCCTCTTAGTGATCGAGTTAATAGTATTATAGGATGTACCAACAATGCTACCATTACCGGCGAAGGTGACTGGACTGCAGGCATCGTTGCTCATGTATACAGAGGAACCACGAGCGCAAAAGCCACGATCAAAGATTGCGTGAATAGCGGTGCTGTTACCGGCGCGGGAAAGTACTGTGCAGGTATCGCTGCTCATACAGAAGCCTTGCCTCTCTTTGAAAATTGCAGCAACAGCGGAATCATCACAAGCTCGGGACAATACTGTGCAGGTGTAGTGGCATATACTCTGTTGAGAGGTCCTTACGCAGAAAAGAGTATTGTTGGTTGCTCAAATAGCGGCGACATCATTTTGAATACGTCTGTAAAAAATTCCAGTGCTGCAGGCGTGCATGCCTCCTATAACAGTTGGTATGCGGGACCGTATGCCTATGGCACTACTAATCGTGGACCTGCTTACAGTTATTTGAGTGGCTGCTATAACACCGGTTCCGTAACACATACAAACACCTATGTTGCAGCCGAAGGTGAGGCGAATATCATATACACGGGCGGTGTGATTGCGAACATTGGCAATGGCAGAGGCATCATCATTTCTGCTTGCTATAACAGTGGATTGGTTCAGACCAAAGCGGATGCAAGTGCAACTGTGTATAACGGTTTGGTAATTGGTAGATGTAACAACATCCACGGTGACAATAGACTGGAACAGCTTTACAGCGCTCCCGTTTCCGGTTTCACTGCTTCCGAAGGTTACACGCTTGCAGACCTTGCAATCGGTGATAACGAACTTTCTGCGGCAGAAGCAACCGATTGGAATGCTGTCGCAACGGCAATGAACTCCGTAATGCCGAAAGACGAATATACCGGTCAGGAACGTACTTACCGTTACAGATACACTGTTTCTGCGGAAGCAGGCGCTCCCCTTGCACTTACAAAAGTTGATCAGTATTCTTGATGATTTTCATGTGAAATAATCGAAGGGGCTGTCTCATTAAGATAGCCTAAAAAAGAAAAGCGGTTGTTCAGTACCAAAAAGGTATTGAGCAACCGCTTGCTTTGTTGTATAATTAAATCGCGACAAATAACTAACAAGAAAGCGAGGAT
>SVRL01000018.1 GCA_015064845.1 Oscillospiraceae bacterium
TGCCCTCCGGAATGACAGCAAAGAGGGCAGTTCCTCAACAGACAGAATGTTTTGCAAATTCTTTATTACCGTAAACAATCTTTGATCTTTCCATCGAACTCGCATTACTCAAATACAAAACGCCTCAAAACGGCAGTCAACTACCTTTTTTCGGTAGAAAACTGCCGTTTTTCTTTAAATAAGCTGTTTGTTTTATGTAATATCCGTCAAAATTGATTTTGTTCAAAAAAATGAATGATCGCATTGGCATCCTCAAAACGGATATTTTTTCTGTCTGCACCGAAAACACCTGCGATATATTCCCTTCCGTCATCCAATCGGAACGAAAACAAAAGCGAATATTCTCCGCTGACAGATCCCGTTTTTAATCCGGTTGCATAACGGGAATAATATTTACTTTGCGGATTCAGCAAAAGATTGGTGTTTTCCCATGTATTGGTATGTCCGCTTGCATAGATGACGGAATCCTTATACATAGAAGCATATTTGCAGATCGTTTCATTTTCCAACGCATATTTTGCTAAAATTGCCAAATCCTCCGTTGTCGTGTAATGTTCTTCATCTGCATAACCGTCAGGAACGGTTATGGTCGTTCCGCAAAGTCCGAGCTCCTTTGCATAATCGTTTGCGTTTTGGATAAAGACGGCAACCGCTTCCGCTTCATTCAGAGAATCCTCCGGTTGCAACGCGCGTCCGACTGCAGTTGCAAGAACATATGCCGCATCATTACCGGATGGAAGCAACATGGCTTCCACAAGCATTTCCACGGTCAGACGGTGTCCTTTTTTGATGTAAGCAACGGAAGATCCTTCTTTTACAAAAGAAAGTTCATTGCCGGCGGTAATCACGGTTTCTTTCGGTAATACGGAAAGTGAAAACAATGCTGTCAACAACTTGGATGTGCTTCCGGGATAAATTACCTGATCTTCTCCTTTTGTAAAGACAATTTTATTTTTCTGCACGTCATATACAAATCCTTGAGGAGAATTGATTTCAATTTCAAAAAGAACGTCGTGATAAGCAATCACACCGTCAGTTTCTTTATCATGCAAAACCGCATTTGCCCGCCTTTGCGAACAAGATGCAAAAAGAATGATGCCCAGAGCGCAGAAAAGTGCCATCAGTTTCTTTTTCAATTAATATCATCCCCCATTATCGTATTTCAATTATCGTTGATCTGTGTAATCGGACAAACTGCTTTATTCACAGTGTGTTTTCTGTCCGAAACACAGAAAACACAAAAGATTTATCTTTTCAACACAAATTCAATCTTAGAATATTTTTTTATTATATCGTGTTTTGTCTTTATTGTCAATACACAAAAAAAGTTTAATTCTTTATCCCCAAAATATTTTGATTGACAATGAAATCAATATTTGATACAATAAATATATAAGATTACCGATTACAATCGGCAAAAATGATCAAAAAACACTCGGGAGGAATATTCCATGTCGCTTCACGCTATTCAAAAAATTGAAAAAATATGCAATCAAATTACAAAAAAAGATGAAAAACCAAAAAAACCGTACACTGTCGGCATCGTTCTTGCCGCCGGAAAGGGTTCACGAATGCAAAATCCGGAACAAACGAAACAAATGATGGAAATCGATGGCATTCCGATGGTCGTTCGGTCGCTTTTGGCTTTTGAAGCTTGTCCTTGCATTGATGAAATTATGGTTGTAGGCTTAAAAGAAGAACTTCCGCTTTATCGGGATTTCAAAAAAATATATGGTATTACAAAATTAAAAAAAGCAATTCAAGGCTGTGATTGCCGAGCTCAATCTGCCGAAAAAGGCTTTCTTTCACTACCCGAACAATGCGAATATCTTGCTTTTCACGATGCGGCGCGCTGCTTGATCACGCCCAAAGACATCGAAAAAATTGTCAGAGCCGGATATCGGTACGGCGCGGCAATCGCGGCAAAAAAAGCAACCGATACCGTAAAAATCGCAAACAAAGACAAATATATCGAGAGTACGCCTGAACGTTCCATGGTTTGGTTTGCGCAAACCCCTCAAGTTTTCAAAAAATCTCTCTATGAAGTTGCATTGGCAAAAGCAGAAAAATTGGATGAAAAAATCACGGATGATGCGATGTTGGCCGAAAATGCGGGATTCCATGTCAGACTGGTTAAATGTGATAGCGAAAACTTCAAAGTTACTACTCCCGACGATATCGCATTGGCAGAAAGTATTTTAAGAAAAAGACTTGGTTAAAATTCAATGTATCATCTGACAGAAAGAAGGTTTTATTATGAATTTTCGAATCGGACACGGCTATGACGTTCATAAGCTTGTTGAGCATAGAAAACTTATCATCGGCGGAGTCGATATTCCGCACAGCAAGGGACTTTTAGGACACTCGGATGCGGACGTGCTCTCCCATGCAATTGCGGATTCTCTTCTCGGCGCAGCAGGAAAAAGAGATATCGGTTACTATTTTCCCGATACGGATCCCCGTTATCACGGAATTTCAAGTTTACTGCTTCTCTCCGAAGTTTCCAAAATGCTGAATGACGATGGATATTGCATTGGAAATATTGATTGTACGCTGATTGCGCAAGCACCGAAACTGTCGCCTTATATCGAAGATATGAAAAATAACATTGCAAAATCTTTGAAAATTTTACCGAAAGATATCAACATTAAAGCCACAACGGAAGAAAATCTCGGATTTACAGGACGAAAAGAAGGAATTTCCGCTCATGCCGTTTCCTTAATTGAAAAAAATCATTTTTAAAAAATAGACAAAAACTCTGTATTTTTACCATGTTTTACCATTATTCGACATGTCGTCTGGTAATATTGCACATATAATCCCGAATATTTTTGTTTCCAATATTTTCAACAACCTCTTGCAACTTGCGTCGGAATGTGATAACATATGATTGTAAGCTTTGGGAAGGGCTCTAATCCGACAAAAAAATAAAATTAAAAAGGAGAACCCAAAATGGAAACGAAAATCAAAATTTTAATTGCCGACGAAAGTGAAAAATTCAAAACGGATGCCAAAGAGTATTTGACTCGTTACGGAATTGAGTTTGTCGCAGAACTGAGTGATGGAACAGACATATTTGCAAAAATCAAGCAAACCATGCCGGACGTTGTTCTGATTGATGTATGGCTTTCAAAGGTGGATGCCATCCAAATCATTCGAAAAACAAATCAGCTGTTCGAAAATCATCCGAATAACGCACCCGAGTTTATCGTCTTTTCTTGTTGCTCAAATCCAAATCTCTTTGAAGAAGCTACCGAAGCAGGCGCTGCATACTGTATGCAAAAACCGATTGATTTCAGTATTCTTCACGAAAGAATCGTCCGACTTCACAGAAACAGAAAAAACGCATTTTATTCCAAAAGTAACCCCAACAATCAGTTTTTACCGGACAGAAATAATCTTGAAGCACAAGTAACCGGAATTATCCACAAAATTGGTGTCCCCGCCCACATCAAAGGATATCAGTATTTGCGAACGGCAATTATTATGACGATCGAAAACAACGACCTCATCAATTCAGTTACAAAAATACTTTATCCGACAGTTGCCAAGAAATATCAAACGACTTCTTCCCGTGTTGAACGAGCAATACGACATGCCATTGAGGTTGCATGGGACAGAGGCGATCTGGACACGTTAAATTCTTATTTTGGATACACCATCCAAAACGAACGAGGAAAACCGACAAACTCTGAATTTATTGCAATGATTGCGGACAACCTTCGTTTGAGAAATAAAATTTCATAAGCCTTCCAAAACTTACATTTTATAAACCCAAAAGAAAAATGACATTCCTTTACATGAATCATCATGCTCGGAATGTCATTTTTCACTATTTGATTTATATCAAGTGCTGTTCATTGATAACCAACCGAAATTGAAGATTTAATTTCTCCGCCGCTTTTCTGCATAACATCATTCTTTCAAAAAATATCTCGAAAAAGTCCATAACAGAACTAAATGCGGTATCTATCTTCAAATTCAAAATAATTTGCTTTTGATTTTCATCAATTTTCAATTCCGATTTTTCAACCGAATAATTTACTCGGTCATGAATATCAAAATTGAGAATATCCGTATTTCTGACACGGCTTCTGCGCACATCGGATTTATCGGCAAGAATCAAAGCCGCTGCAATGGGACTGATGGGAACACCCGTACCTTCATCATGATTGCCAATCGCGGAAACCACATCCGAAATATCTTCCGTTGGCATACCGAGGTTATCCAAGATCCGAAACGCCATAACTGCACCGCTTTGAGAATGCTCAATGCGATTAATAAGATTGCCGATATCATGCATATATCCCGCAATCTTCACAAGTTCCGTTTCGTGTTTGGAATATCCGAGCGTTTCCAAAATATATGCCGCCGTGCGGCTGACACACAAAACGTGAGGGAAACTGTGTTCCGTAAAACCAAGCGCCATCAAAACTTCATCAGACTTTTTAATATAAGTCTTGATATCAAGGTTTTTTCTGATATCTTCAAATGTCAAAATTCTCTCCTCCTTTCTGATTACTTTTATCTGCTTCCATATTATCACATTTCCCTGTTTCAGTCAAGTTTATGTATTTATTCCATAGGAAATTACTCAAAATCGACCGCGTGAGGTTCGGGCGATAATTGGCTGAACAGGCGCTGTCTGTACCATCTGCTGTTATTCTGAGCAAGCGCATCGAAGAATCTTCGAAGTGCTAACTTCAAGAAGAAAAATCAAAAATAACTTTTCCGTTTTCATCCAATTTCAAGTATGCATCGAAAGATTTTCCCGTTTTACTGATAAACCCTTTGATTTTGGATGAACGTCCGCTTTCCAAAAGCATTTGCATATTAACTTTGGAAATGACCCGTTTGCAAATAAATCCGTAAACGGAAAATGCACAGCCTTCTTTATATCCGCAACAGGAATACCCTGTTTTATAGCGAATAACATTCTTCCCGCAAAGAGGACATTTTCCGACGACGTCCCCGTAAAAACCCGTATCTTTATCCGTTTCGGGAGGTTCTTTCGGTTGGTTGAACACTTCGGAAATTTCCTTTTGAGCAAGCGCAATGCTTTCCGAGACAGTCATTTTTCCGTTATATACTTTTTTCAAAGCTTTACCCATTTCACTGGTTTTATATTTATCCATGGAAATTTTCAATCGTTTCAGAGATTTGATTAAATATTCCCCGTCCGGCAAAATACCATAGGTATCTTTCTTTAATTCAATATATCCGCTGTTTTTGGCATTATCAATGATTCCCGTTCTCGTTGCTTCCGTTCCAAGCTCCAAGCCTTCAAAGATTGCACGGTAATCTTCTTCGTCATTTTCGGCATCTTTTTCCGGTTCGCTCGCTTTTTCCGTTGCCGCCGCCTGTTCTTCGCGGAACGGATTTTTCAGATAATTATTCAGGGTTTCAATGGTATGATGCTTAGGCGGAGACGTTTCTTTTTCTTTCGGAGAAAAAGCGATACAAATTTCATCGCCCTTTTTCAGATTGGGCAAAATCTTATCCTTTTGCGAGAAATCATCGTATTTCGTCCATCCCTGTTGAACAATGACGGTTCCTTTCAAAACGAATGTCTCCAACCCACCAACGTCGATTTTAATTTCTGTTTTTTCAATGATACAATCTTCCGCGCAAAAAACAGCCACGAATCGTCTGAAAATAGCGGAGTAGACCAAGTTTTCTTTTTCGGAAAGAACACCTTTGGCGGGAATTTTATAAGTCGGTGTCAATGCGGAATGGGATTCGATCTTGCTGTCGTCAAAAATCGTTTTCTTATCTTTGAAAGTTACGGGATACCCCAATTTTTCCACGTTACCCAGAATTTTTTTGATCTTATCCTTCTCTGCGGTTGCGAGATATTCGGAGTTGGTACGCGGATAAGTCACGTAACCGCTTTCATAAAGCTTTTGGATGATATCCAAACTTTCGGTCATCGGCATCTTATGCTTTTTACCGAGCATATTTTGCAATTTTGAAAGCGAATAAAGTTTTCCGGGGGCAAGCGTATCTTTCTTTTTCTTTTTTTCGATGACAACGGCTTTCACGGCGTTATATTCATCACAAAGAGTCTTGGCTTTTTCCAATTCATTCTTGTCAAATTTTTTCTTGCTGACAAGTTCGATTTTTTCGCCCTTTGTTTCTTCTTTGCTGGCAATTCCGTAATAAATCTCCGGAACAAAATTTTTGATTGTGGTATCTCGATCGTAAATCGCTTTCACAATGGGAATGATGACTCGTCCGATACGCAAGAGTTTACCTGTTTTCAAAGTGGCGTAGCGCGTTAAATTCACGCCGTAGAGCCAATCTATATACGTACGGGCCAGACCTTCGTCTGCAAGTTTTTGATACTCGCTTTCGTTTTTCATATCCGCCAGCGCCGCAGCGACAGTTTCGGGCGTTTGGTCGGGAAGCCAGAGGCGCAGAAAAGTTTTGGTAATATTCCCGCCCATCGCATTTTCAACGCAAAGACGGATGATGATCTCCCCTTCTCTGTCCGCGTCCCCTGCGTTCACTATGGTATCCACATCTGCGCGATTACAAAGCTTTTTAATAATTTCAAATTGACGTTTTGCTCCCGCATCGATATTTTTGGAAGCATCTTTTTTTATACGGAATTTGAACTCTTGCGGAAAACAAGGTAAATTTTCAATGGTCCACCTTGCATTTTCCGGTGGATTTTCCTGATATTCCTCAATGTCGCAAAGAGAAAACAGGTGTCCAAATGCCCAAGTGACCAAATAACCGTTTCCTTCGTAATATCCGTTTTGTTTTTGCATGGTTCCGCCAATGCCCGCAATGATATTACGGGCAAGACTTGGCTTTTCGGCAATAATCAGTTTCAAAGAGATCTCCTTTCCCTGTTTTTCATTGCAAACAGGATTTTTGGGATACGATCACGCGGTCAATACCGCGGAATCGGAAGAAGGAGTATCCTCCTTCGGCATTTTTTTCAGAATCGGAATATAGCATATGAATTGAAGAAGGCTGGTAAGCGCCCAAGATATGGGATAGGAAATAAAGAGCGTTGTCCAATCATGATCGATCGCAAAAACCGTGTAAATCCAAAATACGCGGAACGCGCAAACGCCCAAAATGGAAATAAACATCGGAACCAAAGATTTTCCAAGTCCGCGGAGCTGTCCGACAAGTACTTCCATAATACCGCAGAGGAAATAGGTCGAGCTGAGCAACAGCAATCTTTGATATCCGTAAGTAAGAGCGTCTGCATTACCCGGAACATAGAACGAAAGCAGATTTTTTCCGAAAACGATTGCAATTGCGCCTATGATCATTCCGACGGCAACGGAGGACAATATGCAGGTATACAGAATTTTTCGAACACGCGCATATTTTTTTGCCGCATAGTTTTGTCCCGTGAAATTCATAGCGGCGTGTTGAAAGGAATTAAGAGAAGTATAGATGAATCCTTCGATATTACCTGCCGCCGCAGAACCGCTGGTGTACGGTGCCTGTCCAAGCGCCGCATATGGAATATCAAAAGAATTGACGGATGATTGGATTAAAATATTAGAGATGGAAAAAAGCATACTTTGAATGCTTGCAGGCAAGCCGATTTCTACAATGCGAAACATGATATCTTTATGTATACGCATTTTTCTGATATAAAGACGGCACATTCCATCCTGTTTTCTCAAACTCATTACAATCAAAACGGAAGAAATGATCTGAGAAACCACGGTTGCCAAAGCAACCCCCGCAACGTCCATGGAAAAGAAATATACGAAAATGAAGTTCAGAACGACATTAACCAGCCCCGAGAATGCCAAAAAATAAAGAGGTCTTTTGGTATCACCCGTGGCACGCAAAATGGAAGCCCCGAAATTATATACCATATTGAAAGGTGCTCCCGAGAAAAAAATCATCAAGTAGAGCGTGGACTGGTCGATGATGGCAGGAGAAGTATCCATCCATTCCAGAAAACTTCTGGATAAGAGCATTCCGACCGCAAGGACAATAAAACCGGATACCAATGAGAGTGTCATGGCCGTATGAACGGTTTTTTGCGTTTCGTTTTTATCGCCTGTTCCGTATCCCTTTGCCACCAATACGCTGACCCCGACGGAAAGTCCGACAAAAAGATTGACGATCAAGTTTGTCAGCGAACCTGTTGCGCCCACAGCCGCAACGGAGGTTTCATTTCCCGAAAATTGTCCGATGATAATTAAATCCGCCGCATTATATAAAAGCTGTAAAACATTGGTTAAAAGAAGTGAAAATGAAAAACGGAGAATTTTCCCCAGCAAAGGACCGTTTAACATATCAATTTCATAATTTTTCCGTCTTCGCGCAAACACCATATTTAAAATCTCCTTAAATTACTAAAACAGTTTTAATATTATATCATAATGCAAGATTAAAATCAAGCAAATTTATCGTGATTGATAAAAATCAAAAAAATATTTCATATCTTTTCAGTTTTCTATTTACATTATCTTTTCGTTATGCTATAATAATACTGTTTGTTTGATATGTTTTATGATTCAGACAGCACGACAAAAATGAAAAACGGAGACTTTTTATGAAAAAAAATATTTTTGCTATCATTGCAGGTGTTTTGTGCGCAGGCATCGCGATCATGATCATCATTCTCGCCGTTTCATCGGGGAGAACAAAAATCAATCCGCCGATTACAAAATTACCCGATGATTATTCACTTTCCGATGCCAAAAAAGACGGATATATGATTTTGGAAAATTCGGATATTACGCAAGGTCAGGAAAAATGGGATAAATTTCTGAAAACTTCAGAATCCGGAAGATCTTGCGCAATCAGAATCGTTTTTTCCGATGCAAACGAAAAACTTGAAATTTATGACCTCTCTTACAACGGAAAAGAATACACGCTGAAATTTGCAAAAAAGGGCGAGCTTGTTTCCGAAACCTACAGCTATTTGCTGAAATCCGAAGTCAAACCTCCT
Source organism: Oscillospiraceae bacterium (assembly GCA_015064845.1). Taxonomy (GTDB): domain Bacteria; phylum Bacillota; class Clostridia; order Oscillospirales; family CAG-272; genus QALR01. The sequence goes on from SVRL01000018.1 coordinate 8,936, forward strand.
ATTGAAAGCATTTCGACCATTGAAAAACGCGTGATTTATTTCCTTGCAGACAAACCGGATTTGACTTGGACGCAAGCGGTCCAGTCCTCTATGAATGAACAGTTGAACGGTACGAAAGCTTACCGCTATTTCCGCGTATACTGTGATTCCGTTTATAAAACCACAGAAAAATAAAAAGTGGGCAACGCCCACTCGAAGTTGCTCGCCTATCCAAGTTTTGCTTGTATCGAAACAATACCAACGGCGAGGTTTAAATTGCGCAATTTCCTATGCAATAAAAAAGCAACGAATCGCCGCTGACGGTTGCCACCGTATTGCAGTTTGTTCCAACCCCGTGTATGGCTCGAGGGCGAATCTGTTTTGCACAATTTCATATGGAATAAAATATAAAAACCCCTTTTGCTCGATGCAAGTACTTTGCAGAACAAAAGGGATTTTTAATTACGTCTGTATATCGGATTCGATTTTTTGATATGTAACGATCATACTGCTTCTCGGCAATGGAAGATAAACATCAAAACCTTTGAACAAGATTGCACCTCTGACATTTTGCGTCTTTTGATTGTAATTTTCATCCGTCACGGTAATGCTGTAAGTGGAAAAGACATCCACATTTTGCAAACGCAAAGAATAACAATGCTCTTTGCATTCTTCCCTTCTGAAAATTGCCGCATAACCGCAATCATTCTTTGCCAACTGATATGCGACAAAAACATTTTCATTCAGAGTCGGTTTTTCCAAAGCATAAAAATCTCCGTCCCAATATTCCTGAAGCGATTTGATTTCTCTTGTTGCCACATCCGCGGCTTCAAAATCAAATGCGGGATCCAAGACGTGAAATGCGCAAGCAAGACCTTCCGTTGCGGAAGAACGCATGTCGTTTGCTTTCGGTTCCCATGAGCAAGCAGAGTGATAAGGTAAATATTCGGAGAGTGAAAGAATCTGATTTTGGTTCCAGATATCGGTAGGATTTGTTTTCGTGTGCGGTTTGCAAACAATGTCACTTCTCCAAAGCGGAACTGCGCGTCTTACGGTTTCCAGATCGATCCTTCTGCCGCCGCTTGCGCAATTATCAATATACAAATGAGGAAATTCCGCTTTCAGATCGTCCCAAAGTCGGTAAAGTCCCATAATATGCTTGATTTCACAAATGCCTTCACGGTCTTCTTCATCGTTTTCCGCCCAATACGGAAGCGGAGACATATTAAAATCCTGTCGGAGATGATGGATTCCGTTTGTACGGATGAAAGCACTCAATAAACGGTAAAGCCATTCATAAGCTTCTTCATCCCCAAGATTATAAAGATAGTTTTTTTCATCGGTACCGCGCGCAAGCAGATATTCCGGATGCAAATGAAACACATCCGTTCCCGCGCATACTCTTTCCGGTTCAAACCAAACGATCAATTCTTTTTCGGATCGACAGACTGCGTCGGAAAGAAATTTCAAGCCGTTCGGAAAACCCTCGTGAAAGGTATAATTACCGACACCGTTCGGAAAGCCATCCAAAAACCAAGCGGCATCCAACCAATACGTATCAATTCCACCGATTTTGTTTGCGCCTTCCAATGTTTTCAGCTGTCCGTCTTCCGTTCTCCATATATCGGAAAATTCTCCGCGGTAATAACGGTCAAAGGGTTGTATGGAAACGGGAAGTTTTTTATTCTTCGGCAAAGGGTTCATATCTTTCAAAAGGATGCGGCGGAAACGGCGGCGGACAGACGCAGCGGTCTCCCCTTCTTTTCCCTCCAACAGAAAAACAGACGGAAGGTCTACGGATTCATTCGGATATAAAAAGAAATTTGCATGAGCAAGTCCGACGGTAATATGTACGGTATTTTCACTCCGTTCAATTCGACATTTCCATTTTCCGGTCCAACCGATTGCCAAAAGAAAGGTTTTTCCGTCTGCTGTAAGGTCCATAAACGGAAAAGCCGTAGTGCTGGAAGACCGTCCTCCCGAAGGAGTCAAGACGGCGGTTTCTCCGATTGCAATATTTCTTTCAATGGGAAGAAAACTTTCTTTGGAATTGTCGTCGCCGCGCAAGGTATGCAAGAACAGATCCGTCTTACAAGGTAAAATTGCGTCTAAAGTATAAGGTTCCGTAATTTGAGGGCTGTTTTTTAATCCCGTATTGCTCAAGGTCATACGGCGATAAAGATATTCTCCGTTCGTTTCCGTCAACATTACCTTGATATCGGAATTTTGAAGCTTGTTCACTTCGGAATATATTCCGTTTATTCGTAAACTTGCGGAAAATTGATTTTTCATTGCAAATAATCTCCTTATTTTTCAAAAATCCATCCCCGAAGGGATGGATTTGATTTAGTTATGCTGAAATATCAGATCTCTTGGGATTCAAACCACTTCATGGCAACGCCGCCGATTACGGGAGCCATTTCTTCGATTTCTTTCCAATTGGTCGTATTGACAACCAAGTCGTAATTGGAAGGATCGCCCCATTCATTACCCGTAACGACGAAACTGTTATGGGAACGGATCTTATCTATTTTTTGAATGTTTTTGGCAATCTGTTTGATGGTTTCGGCACCGTTTGTTTCCTGATAATAGAGGCAGTTGTTAATTCTTGCGTCAAGATCGGCACAAACGAAGATGCGATAAGGGTTGAAGTTACGCAAACGGTATTCAGCATGTCTGCCGACGATAACGCAGTCTCTTCCTTTTGCGGCAATTTCTTCCAGAACTCTCTGTTCTTCAATCAAGAGGTCCTGATGAGAAATTTCAGCAACGTTTTCGCTGTCGATATTCGCACGGAATTTGCGGGTAATCGTTTTCTTCAAACTCTTATCCATGATATTGGCAACGAAAGCTTCTTCAAGCTCTTGGTTTTTTGCAATGGCGGTAATAATCTCACGGTCATAATAGTCAAAACCGAAATGTTCGGCAATCGCTTCACCGAGTTTTCTGCCGCCGCTTCCGAATTCACGGCTAATGGTTATAATTTTCATAGGGGACTCCTTTCCAAATCAAAAATTTGAATCTGAATTTAATTCTGTTTTTATTATAGCACATAAAAGTCTATAAGTCAAGGATAATATAAGACAACTTTTTCGTTCAATATCACGAATTTTCTATTTTTTCTCTTGGAGTCTATCGATTAATTTCTTTTATTTTTGCGGACGATGAGAAAAATCGCGCCCAAAATAACAAAGACAATCAAAAAAGACACAATCAGAATCAAAGGAAGCTTTGAGGAAGGACTTTGATTGCCGGGATCTCTGTGATCCTCGCTTTCGTTACCCGTTTCCGAAAGGGATGTGGTTTCACTTGCGCTTGTGGTTTCACTTGCGCTTGTGGTTTCACTTGCGCTTGTGGTTTCACTTGCGCTCGTCGTTTCGCTTGCACTCGTCGTTTCGCTTGCACTTGTGGTTTCGCTTGCACTTGTGGTTTCGCTTGCGCTTGTGGTTTCGCTTGTACTTGTAGTTTCGCTTGCACTTGTGGTTTCACTCGCGCTTGTGGTTTCGCTTGCGCTTGTGGTTTCACTCGCGCTTGTGGTTTCACTCGCGCTTGTGGTTTCGCTTGCACTTGTGGTTTCGCTTGCGCTTGTGGTTTCGCTTGCGCTTGTGGTTTCGCTTGCGCTCGTCGTTTCACTTGTTGCAATATTTTCCGAGCATTGCGGACAAACACCGTTTTCATAAGCGGTTCCGCACGTCGGACAAGAATCATTTTCTAAAGAATGAACGGAAATCACTGTTTGCGCAATTACTTTATGACCGGCTTTATTAGGATGAAAATCAAATTCTATTTTGTTGTTGTTTCCATCTATTGCCGCATTACAAAGATTTCTCGAAGCATTTTGAAAAGCGGTATATACGTCTGCGACTATGTAATCCCAATCGGAAGCATGATTCGTAATCACTTCGTTCAGAAGAATTGCCCCTCCGTTAATTTTTGCGCTGATAACTCCGAGCATGGTATTTTCAAATGATTTATAAGGGTTATACTGTGTTGCGATGATGATTTCAGCATCCTTATTTTTTTCTCTGATATATGCAAGTACACCGTTTTCGCCGAACATATTGCTTTCATATCCCGCAAGCGCTTTTTTGAAAGCTTCCGTTTCCGTAAAGGTATTCAGCACGACCATCGTATCGGTAAAGAAAACAGAAGCATTCAGCGTAGGATCGGGATGCATTCCGCCGAAAGCTTCAATAACGTCTCTGCCCGTATAAGAAGTTCCGTTTGTAAGATTATGAACTTCGGCAACTGCCTCGTAAAGAACGTTCATCAGATCGTTTCCGCCGCAGGTGATCGTGATCAATTTTGCATTTTCCACCAACGGATCCAATTCTCCCGTTTTCAATTCATCCAGAATTCCGTCCGCGGTATTTCCGTTCACAGATTCGTTTGCAACCGTATATCCAAGTCCTTTCGAAACTAAATATACGAAACCTTCTTTCTCGGATTTTAATCCGTATGCAGCGGAAATGCTGTCTCCCAGCGCCAGATATTCCGCAGGTTCCGTTGCAGCCGTATTCCATGCTATCATAGCAAAGACAAGTGAAATACACAACAAAATCGCGGTCAATTTCGTTTTCATAAAGTTTTCCTCCAAAAGTAATATTTTCAAAAGTAGTATATAATATAAAAATTCAAATGTCAATAATTGAATTCTTTGTTTTTTCTGCGAAAAACGAAAATGATAATCGCGGAAACCGTTACGATTACAATCAAGAGCGCAACCAAAAGACCGACTGCCAAGCCGATATTTTTTTCGGAAAGCCTGATTTCATTTTTTCTTGCTTTGATAATATAAAAAGGATCATCGCTTGAAAAACAAGAACGGAAGTTTTCGATATTTTCGCCGTCTGTATACTGAATGACAGCTCCCGCTGTTTCATCCTTGTTTTTATTCAGCAAAGTAAAGCCTATATAAGCTCCGTCCGATAATGCCGAAACGGAAATCCGACCGTTACCGTGAATGACGAGGTTTGCATTTTCTCCGTTGGTGGTATTATTTGTTACCGTAACGGCGCCTTCCGCAGAAACCGAGTTTTTTTCATCGACGATCCAATAAATACCGCCGCCCTTATGCTCTCCCTCATGGATTCCCGAACCGTTTCCGATAATCGAGGCAGAACCTTTCAAAATCAATTTTCCGCGGTTGGTAATACCGCCTCCTTGCATGGATGCAAAATTTTGAGTGATTACCCCGCCTGCCATGATAAAACAAGCTTCGTTTTCAACACCGCCGCCGTCAATGCCCGTATTCTTTTCAATTTTTCCTCCGTACATCGTAAAGATTCCGCTGTAAACACAAACACCTCCGCCAAGATATGCCGCATTGGCATCGTTTGTTTCCGTTCCGCCGATGATACCGTCATACATCAGAAACGTGCCGTCATTTTCAATACCGCCGCCCGAGGTTTTTGCTGTATTTCCCGCAATCTTTCCGCCGCGCATTTCGACAGTATCTGCGTTATAAATACCGCCGCCGCTCTCTTGCGCCAGATTTGAGAGAATATTTCCGTCATGAAAAATAAAAGTTTTATCGTTGCAAACCCCTGCCCCGTATTTGGCCGTGTTATCAAGAACCGTTCCGCCTCGCATGGTAAACGTTCCTTCGTTATAAACACCGCCGCCGTCCTTGGAAGCCGTATTTCCGCCGATAGTTCCCCCGTTCATCACAAATGTACCGAAGTTTTCAACACCGCCGCCCAAGGCTTCCGCTTTGTTTCCCGTAATTCTGCCGCCGTTCATTTCAAGCGTGCCGGTTCCGCTGATATTAACACCGCCCCCGTTTTTATTTGCGCGGTTTTCGGAAATTATCCCATCATTCATCAGCACGGAACCGCCTTGGGAAAAGACGGCGCCGCCGCGGTAATCGGAAAGGTTTCCGCAGAATTTTCCGCCGTAGATTTCAAGGTTTGCTTCCTCTGCCAGATAAACCGCACCTCCGAAACCTGCCGTATTTCCTACAATATTGCCCCCGTAAATGCGGATTTTACCTCCCTCGGCATAAGCAAAACCGCCGCATCGGTAAGATGCCCCCAATTCTTCAATTTCACGGGTTTCCCCGGTTCCTCCGATAATTAATCCTCCGATGACGGTTTTCATATTATCTTTTTTACCATCTTCAGATATATCATCAGATAATATCCACAGACCGTTTTCCTTCACTTCACAGGTGTGTGTTTCCTCCGAGCAGTCAAAAATATTCAGAATACCACTGCTTTTGATACGAAAAATACTCCCGCTTTTTTCTGTGTTCTGATATTTCAATACTTTTCCGTTCAAGCAAAGCGAAATTTCTCCGCTTACGGTTACGGATTCCGAAACGGTAATATTGTTTTCCAGATAATACGTTCCTCCATCTTGCATTTCTAAAAACGCCTGCTCCGTTCGGATGGCCATTCCGTGCTTGTGCGTTTCTTCAGCTTGTCCATATACGGATAAAGAAAACAAAAGCACCGCTATCATGCAGACAGCAAGAAACGGAAATCCTCGTTTTTTCTTCATAAAATTTAATATCCTCCCATCATTTGACATCATTCTCTTTATTGTTACCATCATATCATATATTCGGAATGCATTCAATATCAAATTGTAAATTTATTGTTTTTCATATTATTTCATTTCAATATCTTTTTCGCATATTGAAAACACATGAAAAATATGGTATAATTTCATTATCAAAAACACATCGGAGAGAAAAAATATGTTGATTTATGTTTCCGTCAAACAAATGAGCAAACGAAAAAGCATACAAAAATGTCCGTTTCTGCTTGATAAAGAACCGCATACACTTCGTGAACTGATAGAAGAAACCGTTCGCTCCACATTGTATTCTTATTATGAACGTGCGCAAGGCAATGAATTGCCTTTGAATGAAACGCAGTGGGAAGAAATGCAGGAAGCGGGTAAATTTGCATTCGGATTCCATTATAATACAAATGTGATTGCGGAAGAAAAAGCCGTCGCAATTGCATTGGAAGCGGTTGCAGACGGCGTTGTGCGTATTTTTCAAGATACGAAACCTTTGGAGGATCTCAATCAGCCCATAACGGTCAACGAGGGAGATACGTTTACTTTTATAAAACTGACCATGCTTTCGGGTCGGATGTGGTAAAGGAGGATATTTATGGCAAACAATATATCGGAAGAAAAGAAAAAACGAGCGCTTGCCGAACAATATAACAAAAAATTAACGCAGTGCCAAAAGATAAGATTTTATCATGCATCCCCGTTATATGAAAAAGTAACACGGGCGTTGCAACAAAACACGGGCTCTGTTTCGGATTGTTTGAAAGAGACATTCGGAGATTCTTTCAGTGATTTTTTCACACAAAAAGACAGAGAGGCAATTTTGTACTTTGCTGACCGAATGAAAAAATATCCGTATTCCGTATCCTACGAAAGACGGTCTCTGCGCGCAAGCTTTCCATCCGCTTATACAGAACGGATTCTGCGAATGTTGACAGACTTCGGCTGGCACTGCCCTTACGATATTTCCGTTGCAGATATTCTGAATCGGAATCTTCCCGAAGATATGCAGGCGTATCTGGATCAATATTCATGGACCAGCAAATATCATGAATGGCAGATTGCTTACGCCCTGGATAAAGGCGATACCGAAACGGAAGAAGCCATCCGCCGTATTATCACGGAAGAAAACAGCGGAAACCGCATAACCGCGGAATTGATACGGGGAATTTTTATCAGTAAGAGAACTGATTTTCATGAATTGCTCGGGAAATTGCTTCTTGCGGCACGTTTGCAGGAAGGACTTCGCCAAGCCATTTGTGAAAATGCGGATTGCGGAACCGCAGAAGGCTTTTTGCACATTCTGAAAGTGATCGATGAAAATGATCTGATTCGTTTTTCTTCCGTTAAACGCGCCGTCGGTACATGGCTCGGGCTCATGTCTGGAGAAACGAACAACTTGGAACGCATTGGAAACAAAAGCGTCCGCCTGATGCGCGATGCGCTCTCGGATCATTCCCTGCGCAATGATTTTTTGTGCGGAGAAGATTCTATGAAAATTTATATTGCTCTTTGGGCAATCGGCTTTGACGACGTGCTTCTTGCCATTCGGAAAGCGATGGAATTCATCCAAAACGGTTCGCGCCACCAAGTGCTTGTTGCCGGATATTTCATTGCCAACATCGAAAATAAAACACTTGCCCACCGCGTTGCAAAGCACACCCTTCGGAAATTTTTCGATGATGCCGAAATGCTTGCCGTCTGGCTTCCCTCTTGTGTTCCGGGCAGACGGGGACTGGTCTTTAATTATTCCAATCAAACCTACTATTCGCCGGAAGAAAGAAAGGCCATCGAACATCTGTTGTTTGAAACCCGAGAGGAGCTTAATGAAGCTTTTGTGCTGATGCAAGAACTTTCGGAAAGATATTCCGAAAAAAAGAAAGTATTTTCCCCCTGCATTTTTCCGTGGCATGAAGCAAAGCTTGCCAAAAGCGATCTGGCAGAAATTCTTTGTACGCTTGCCCTGCTGACCGATGAAGATGACAAATTGGACATTGCCTGTTTGAAAATCAAGGAATGCGATCCTTGGGAAAGAAGTTCCTATTTTAAAATGGTGCTCCGCAACCCCAAAACGAAATTGCAGCGCAAAACACTTTTAGAAGGTATTGCAGACAAAGAAAGCTCCACACGGAGCGCAGCTTATCAAATTGTTTCCGAATTACAGCTTGAGCCTTCGGAATATCAACAGTTTGAATCGTATTTGCGTTTCAAAAATGCTGAGATCCGCCAAAACGTTTTATCACTTCTGATGAAGCAAGAGGATGCCGCGCTCTGCGCTTCCGTTTTCCGTCTTTTGCAAAGCGATAAGGAAGAAATCCGCCTTGGCGGATTGGACCTTCTGACGCAGATAACGAAAGATTCCGAACGGAAGATTTCCACAGAACAATTTACGGAAACACTCGGAGAAATGACACGAAACGAAAAAATTTCCGAAAAAGAAAAAATTCTGCTCTCCGTTTTATTGCCCGAACATACGCCAACCAAGAAAAACACCGTTTTCTTTACGGAAAAAGACCGTTATCTGCCGACAGAATTCGACAGTGCTTATATCGAACAAAGCGTAAAAACTTTTGCTTCCTATTTTCCCGATTCCATGCTTCCGGATATGATTCTTTCGGGAAAACCGATTTCCGATCAGCAGTCCCAAAAAACATCCGCTTTTGCAAAAGAAGCTTCGGAAGACCTGCTTTCGCTCGTTTCGTTCATTGACGAACATAAAGAAGAAAGCTTTACCGATTGGACGGGAGAAACCAATTTGCTCGGAAATTGCAATGCGAATCATTTGTACGATAAAGATCGCAAGCTTCCCTTGATGGATCTCTGGAACGAATGGGTTTCAACCCAAGGCATGAGCCACGAACGCTTGGTTCGCTCCATGATTCTTCATCTTGCTTATTCCGATGTAAGCGATTTTACCAAAGTATGTGCGCCTTATGCGGAAATAGTTTTCGGGAAAGGCTTTGCCGATGGAAAAATTATTCCCTACCACTCCGTTATTACCCGAATTTTGAGCGCACTTTGTGAAAGGATTCCGATCAAAGAACTGCAAATGCTCGGGTCTGCCATTGCTTATTGGTTTATCAAAGAAATTCCCGATGAGATCGCTGTCATTTGCGATAAGGCAAAATATCATATTTACGAACGCCTTCTTATGGTACACTTCCTTGGATACAGACAATTTGCATTCCTTTATCAATACGTTTCCCTCTGTAAAGACGATGATACTTTACCGTATATATTCCCTCTTGCGGCGGCTTCTTCGGAAAAATGCACTTCCGCTTGGAAAATAAAATATGATTCAATTTCAAAAAAAGAAGAAATCCGCCACACCATTAATGCTTCATCGGAGCCCGATTATCTTCATACAGCTCTCGAAGACTGGCATCACTATCACAAGCTTGTGGGCGTTGGGGACTATCTGATTGCGGCACACAGAGGGCTCATAACGGAAAAACAGATGTATGAATTCATTCTGCAACCGTCCCGCCTGAATATCACATTGGAAAAAATCAGTTCCATTGCTTCAAGTGTATACGAAAAAGGAAGAACCGTGGATACGCAAGCCCGCTCCCACTCTCTCCGCATCGCAAACGAAATAAAAAAATTCTTTGAAAACAGCGACAGGAACGCAGAAGACAATCAAAAATTCATCCGTTTCATCACGGATATTTACGACAGGCTGATCCCCGTGATTCTGGATTCCGAGCTTTCACGCGGAGATTCCGAAGCAACATATTCCAAAAGCATACACAAAATCCACGGGATTTACGGAGCAGAAAATTTTGTCCGCATTCTGAACGCGATGGGAAACGATACCTTCGTACGCAACGGTTTGGGTTGGTCGAGAGCTTCCGATCGGAAAAGTACGTTTTCCCATCTGCTCAGTGTTTGTATTCCAAGTGAAAACGATAATGAGGAAACGCTCCGCTCCGCGTTGAAAGGAATGAAAATTTCCGAAAAACGCCTGATTGAAGCCGCGCTCTATTCTCCCGAATGGATTCCGATCATCGGCCGCTATCTGCGTCTGGAAGCGTTTGAAGCGGTTTGCTATTATTTCATGGCGCATATGAATGAAGAATTCGATGATAAGCGCAAAGCGATGATTGCTCGGTTCACACCTCTTTCGGAGGAGGAACTGAACCTCGGTGCGTTTGATATTAACTGGTTCCGCTCAGCATATGCAGCAATCGACGAAACGGATTTCAACCGTATCTACGATGCCGCTAAATATATTTCCGACGGCTCAAAGCATTCCCGCGCAAGAAAATACGCCGATGCGGCGCTCGGCAAATTGAAACGCGATGAAACCGAAAAGCTGATTGCAGAAAAACGGAACAAAGACCTGCTGATGGCTTACGCGCTGATTCCTCTGGACGGAGAAGACGATCTCTGCGAGCGTTATCTCTATATTCAGAAATTCAAAAAGGAAAGCCGTTCCTTTGGCGCGCAACGTTCCGCAAGCGAAGGCAAAGCTTCCGAAACCGCGCTCAAAAATCTTGCTCTCAACGCAGGTTACGCGGATTCCTTGCGGTTGACACTTCGTATGGAAACCAAGATTATGGATGAAAGCCGTCCGCTTCTGGAAGAGCAAAATATCGAAGGATATACGTTTAAGATTCTTCTTGATGAAAATGGAAAAGCTTCCGTTTCAATCAAAAAGAGCGGAAAAGAACTGAAATCCATTCCTGCAAGTCTGAAAAAGAATGAAACCGTCGTTTTGCTCGGAGAATTGAAAAAAACCTTAACGGAACAATACCGAAGAACGAAAATCATGCTGGAACAGGCAATGGAAGATCAAACGGTATTTACTTTCGGAGAACTTTCTTCGCTTTCTTCCCATCCCGTCGTTTATCCCATGCTGAAAAATCTGGTTGTGGTCGGAGAAAATGCAATCGGATTTCTTTCGGAAAACGGCTTGATTGACGCAAACGGAGAACTTCACGCGCTCTCTCACGACGATAAGCTCAGAATTGCTCATCCGTTTGATCTTTACCGCACGGGATGTTGGAGAGATTTTCAGCGTTTCCTGTTTGATCGCCAAATTGTCCAAGCTTTCCGTCAGGTATTCCGCGAGCTTTATATCAAAACGGAAGAAGAACGCGACGTTTTCCGTTCTCTCCGATACGCGGGCAATCAGATTCAGCCAGCCAAAACGGCTGCCGTACTGAAATCCCGCCGTTGGGTTGCAGACATTGAAAACGGTTTGCAAAAAATTTATTATAAAGAAAATATCGTCGCAGAGATCTTTGCGCTCGCCGATTGGTTTTCTCCTGCCGACATTGAAGCGCCGACTTTGGAATGGGTATGCTTTTCAGATCGGAAAACAGGACAGGAACTTCGGATTTCGGATGTTCCCGATATCATTTTCTCCGAAGTTATGCGAGACGTGGACCTTGCGGTCAGCGTTGCGCATGCAGGAGAGGTCGATCCCGAAACCAGCCATTCCACCATTGAAATGCGCGAAGCCATCCTTTCCTTCGTTTTGCCTTTGTTTCGTCTGGACAATGTGAAGATTCAAAACCGTCATGCTCTGATTGAAGGCAAGCTTGCGGAATATTCCGTCCATCTCGGAAGCGGTGTCGTGCATCAGATCGGCGGCGCCATGATTCCCGTTTTACCCGTACATTCTCAGCACAAGGGAAAAATCTTTCTGCCTTTTACCGACGATGATCCCAAAACTGCGGAAATCATTTCCAAAATTCTGCTTTTCGCACAGGATGAAAAGATCAAAGACCCCACCATTCTTGCAAGAATTTCCCGTTAAGCGGGCAATGCCCACTCAATGACGTCTTGCTCTGCGCAAGCACAGCAAGATCTTGAGCATTTTCTATAGCACAAAAAGCGGTTGTTCAATACCTTTCGGTACTGTTCAACCGCTTTTCAATTATTTCAATGTGTGATCTATCGATTATTTTTTACCGCTGACAAGCAGATTTCCGTTTGCATCGTAGATCTGTTCTTCAATCGCCAATAAATCAGGTGTCAAATTATCCGTGTTGCGCAACCAATGATAAGCAAGATATTCATGTCTGTATCCCATGGAATCGGTTGCCACAAGATAGACATAAAAATCCTCCTTGAGTCCAACGGTAAAAGTATCGTCAAACGGTGCCGTATATGTTCCGACGGTTATTTTATCCTTATCGGATTTTATGATATTGGTAATATCTTCCCTTGCGATCTCGCCGTTATTGGTCTTAACAACGATTTGCATATTTTCAAAATTCGCGCCGTAACGCTCCGCAATCTTATATTTTACGGTAAGAGAAGCATTCATCTTCAAACTGTTGGATGCCTGATTATAATTTGCTCTGCCCTCCACATCAACGTGAGCGGAAGGAAGATAATGCGTCCAAAGATTTTGAACTTCCAAATAATCCAAAAGCTCCGTTTGAATTTTTTCTTCCGTTTCCATCATAATCAAGGGACCTTCTCCCTCAAAAAAGAGAGGAACGGAAACCGTTGCATGGTAAGTATTCGATTCATCTTTTTCAAACACGATCACTTGGTCGTCAAATTTAACGGAAAGCAAAATCTCACTTACCACGGTTTTGGGAATCAAAGCAAGGTGCATGTCCACAGTTCCGCTTTCTTTATGTAAATCACCGAATTGATACGTAATACTGGAAAATAAACTTGCCTGTTTGCGGAGCTGCTCTTCCACGTTTCGATAAATTTCATCAATCGAGTTTTGCATCTGTTCCATTTCAAGCTTGGCATGATCGTAATCTTTTATCAGATTCTTAATTTTTTGATTCAAGAGACTGTTTTGAACCAAAATAAATACGATAAAAATCACAACAAGGACCAAAGTGAAATATTGCACATAAGTTTTAACATTTTTGGATTTCATTCGATGCCCTCCGCCGGGAGATTACAAAGAATACACGGACTGAGCCGCAGCGCGAATTCCGTCAACAGCTTTTTTCGTATCCTCTGCGCCAAAAACGGAAGAGCCCGCAACCAAAACGTTTGCACCCGCCGCAGCGGCAATTTTTGCCGTTTGCGCATTAATGCCGCCGTCAACTTGAATGTCAATTTCATAACCGCTCAGACGAACCATTTCTCTGACGGCACTGACCTTTTCCATCATCGGCATCATGAATTTCTGACCGCCGAAACCGGGTTCCACTGTCATGATCAGAACCATATCCACATAAGGCAACAGCGAAGCCACAACAGAAGCGGGAGTTGCGGGTTTCAAAGAAATGGCGGCTTTTTTTCCTGCCGCACGGATCTGTTTCAGAACTTCCTTGGGATTTTGGCAACTTTCATAATGAATCGTGATGATATCTGCACCTGCGTCAACAAAAGCGGAAATATAGCGAATCGGATCTTCAATCATCAAATGCACATCAAAAATCATCTTACACTGTTTACGAACAGAACGGATAATATCAGGTCCGAAAGAAATATTTGGGACAAACATGCCGTCCATAACGTCCAAATGCAAAAGCTCCGCTCCCGCTTCTTCTACTTTTTTTACTTCCTCGCCGAATTTCGAAAAATCACAAGCAAGAACAGAAGGTGAAATTTTAATCATGATAAACCTCCCGACCGCCTCACAGGCAGTCTGCTTTCTCAGTATTTCTTTGAAATTTAACTCATTTTTCAAAAATCACATCATGCAAAAGTTTTTCTCCTGCTGACATTCATTTTCAGTCCGTTCCTTCAGAATTTTGTCCTTTTTATAAAAATAGCCTCCGTATCATAATAAGATTCGCAGCATATCTTGGTATTAGTCAATGAAAATTCTGCCGATGCGGGCGCTGCAAGGACAACATGGAACAGGCAGTGATGAAAAATGCAACGCTTCATCGGCTTTATATAGACTTCTGAGAATAGATTTAACCGAATTTCGGATAAATCTATTCTTATTATATTCCGAATCACAAAATTTGTCAAGTCTCAAAAAAGCAATCAACGGAAAGAAGATTTTTCCTCCTTATATTTTGTCAATTTAATCGTAAATTCACAATATTGTCCGTAAACACCGGCAACGGAAATATCCTCTCCTAAATTATCCATAATGGTTTTACAAATATAAAGCCCAAGTCCGACACCTGTTTTATCAAGTCCGCGGCTTTTGTCACTTTTATAAAAACGGTCAAATACATAAGGAAGATCTTCATCCGGAATGCCTTCGCCCTCATTATATACCTTGATGATAACCTTATTTGAGGTTTCACTGATTTTAATCCTGTATTTGCCTCCTTCTTTGGAAAATTTTACGGCGTTATCGCAAATGTTATAGAGCACTTGATTGATGGCATCCTTATCGGAAAAAACCACAAGCCGATCTTCTTCGGCATCAAAATCAACGTCCAGACGTTTGGCATCGATTTTGGATTCAAAGGAAAGCAAAATAATTCTTGCCATTTCACAAATATCAAACGGCTTTTTTTCAAATTTTCGATTCCCCGCTTCCATACGTGAAATATCCAACAAGGAATTGACCAATCTGGAAAGACGTTTCACTTCCTGTCCGATAATTTCCAGATAATACGGTTGTTTTTCAGGCGGAATTGCGCCCTCCAAAATTCCGTCAATAAATCCGGCAATGGAAGTCATCGGCGTACGCAAATCATGCGAAACGTTGGCAAGGAAAGAACTTCTCGTATATTCGTAGTTGGCAAGCGCATCTGCCATGGAATTGAACGCCGTGGCAAGCTCTGCAATTTCATCTTCTCCCACAACCGGCGTTTTCACGTCAAATTTCCCTTTTGCAAAGTTTCTTGTTGCATACGTCATTTGTTTGATGGGTGCAACGATTTTCTCCGTAATAAAATAAATCACGACAAAGCTTGCGATCATGACCCAAAGACTTGCCAGAATAATGGTTTTTACCGTTCCGATGGCAAGATCGTTGGGAGAGCCTGCGCTGTAACAAACAATCAGTGCGCCTGCGCTGATTTCAGCAAAACTATACTGAAACGGTGTAACGATTACGCCGTTTTTCCGCTCCAGAAGCCCCCCTATATCCGTATAAAATTTATTCTCCTTTTTTTCCGTCAAAGCGCTCAGAACACGGGAATCCTCAATGGTTCCCGTATACATTCCATCCGTGGAAACCAATATCTTTCCCTGAGGATCGGTAATCAAAATCGTCATTTTTTCAGCATTTTTTGAAAGTATATCAATCATATTGGAAATGTCGTTGAACCGAAGAGCAACAAAGCGCTCAAAATCCGTCGGCATAAACGAAGCTGAAAATTCCGAAATCAAATATTCCGTAATATAATTCGATGTATTTTCGGCGATTTCCTCTTTCTGTTTGTTTTCGGAACGGATTGTCATGGAAGTGATAATCAACGTCAAAACAAAAAAGCTAATGAAAATAATAATAAGAAAGGTGGAGATATATCGAATAAAAATACTCTTTTTCACAAAAAACCTCTTTTCCAAAGAAATGAATTTGGCAGAGAAAGAAGATGTCTTACTCTGCCAATATCGGATATGATTGTATTGAATTCCGTTTTATCAGGAGCCGGTCACTTCAAATTTATAACCAACTCCCCAAACGGTCTTTAATATCCATTTGCTGCTGACACCTTCCAATTTCTCACGTAAACGCTTGATGTGAACATCAACCGTTCTGGAATCGCCGAGATAGTCAAATCCCCAAACTTTATCGAGAAGCTGGTCTCTTGTGAAAACGTGATTGTAATTGGATGCCAAAAAATAAATCAATTCCAATTCCTTCGGCGGAACGTCAACCGTTTTTCCCGCAACCTTCAATTCATATTTTTGCAAAGAAATTTCCAGATTTTCAAATTTTACGCTTTCCTCGTTTTCACGGGAATCATTTCCCAGACAGCGTCTGAGAACTGCTTTGATTCTGGCGGAAAGCTCTTTCATATCTACGGGCTTTGCAAGGAAATCGTCTGCGCCCAATTCAAGTCCCAAAACCTTATCGAAAACTTCCCCTTTTGCAGTCAGCATAATAATCGGTTTTGAAGAAACTTCACGGATTTCTCTGCAAACCTGCCATCCGTCTTTTTGAGGCATCATGATATCGAGAAGAACAAGATCGGGGTCGTATTTTTTGAAGAAAGAGAAACCTTCCACGCCGTCGTAAGCATTCAACGTTTCATATCCTTCTTTTTCCAAATATAATTTCAATGCTTCGCTGATATGCGGATCATCGTCAATAATCAAAATTTTTGCACTCATTTGCACATCCTCCGGTTTTCTATGTATTATGAAATATAATCGCTTGTAAAATGGGATTTTTTTGAAAAAAACTTTTTACGGTTTTATTATAACATTTTTCCCTGTCTTTGTAAAGGAATTTATAAATAAATTCAAAATTCGTTCAAGGATTTTTATAAATCTGTTCAAAAAATATGTAAAATTACGGCATTCATCGGCTTGACTTTCGGAAAAATCTCGTCTATAATAAAATGTAGACAACATACGGCGACAGTGTTGATTTACCCAATTGCCCATAGAATAAAGCAAAGCCGTCAAATCTAAGATTTTTCCGCACTATACCACTTTTTTAGAAATCCGATAAAAATTAAAATGAGGTCTTTTCATCATGTCTTTGAGCCAAGCATATCGAAACAAATCCTATCTTTTCGTTCCCTTTTCCTTTCTGGATACCGAAAAATTCGAAAATTTCATCAATGGTCTGGAAAAGAGCTGCCGCTGGCTTCCCGCAACAGACAAAAACGATTATCTTTTCAAATACGTTACCGATAAGTTGATGTCAGAAAAACGCAAAGATCGTCAATGCTTTCATTTTATCGCAAATGAATCCGCTGCTAACGAATGCGGTGTCTTTTTTGATAACAATACGTTTTATCAAACAACGGCGCGGCAGGCTGATGGCAAAAAAACACCTTTTTCTTTTCTCATATCCGACATCCATTTACATTGCTTCGGTACTTCCGTTTGTATTTTGACCTTCGGCTTGGAATTTGAAAAAAGTGATCCCGCCTACATTGCTTCGGCACAATATCATCTTCGAAAAATTTATCAGGAAAGAATCCACTCTCCCGAAAGCGGCGAAAGTTTTACCTTTTTGGAGTTGGCAAAAAGATTCATGTTACACATGCAAAAAGGTTTTACTTTGGATTTCTTTTTCTATACGAATCCTTCCACGGAACGCGCCAATTTCTTTACTTATCTGGAAACTCCGAAAAAAGACTCCTATGACCGGGAGCTTTATTACCTGAAATGGTGTTATAATGATACTTTCGTTTATGACGAAGAAACCGATCGCTCGGGCAGTGAAAATTATAAAGCCTCCGCCGATACGATCTGGGGTATTTCTCCATCAGCTTCCGTCTGTCTGGTTTCCCCGAATGATCAAAATCAAAAATTTCTGAACAACACATTCTTCCCAAACTTCAAAAATCAATATCTTTTTATGTACATCCTTTTGCTGCACCAAAAATACGAAATGTATCTGCTTCTGACAAAAATCGGTGTCGGCATGAATAACAATCTGAAAGAATTGGAAAAATATCACGATGATCTTTGCGAATTTGAAACCGACTTCGTTTTTTCCAATATCACGGAAGTACCGCAATATCAAAGGCTGTATGAAAAAACGGCAAGGATCTTTGCGCTTGCCGATATGTTCAAAGACATCCGTGAACCGCTCACGGCATTGGAAGAACGGAGAAGAAAAAAATCCGATGAAAAAATGAACTCCGTTTTGACCATGCTTTCTCTGCTTTCCATCGCTTCCATTCTGATGGATGCCTTCGGATTGATTGAAAATTTCAGTTCGATTCATACGAATACCATTCCCGTTATTGTTACAAAAATTTGTTTTTGTGTCGTTATGGTTGCGGTAGCCACCTTTCTTTTGATTAAAAATGCCCGAAATAAATAAATCTCAAACACCCGTTTCCCCTGTAAAAATGATTAAAGGAGGGGTCTTATGTCCTATTCTTACCGATATCTCGGTGCGTTTCTTTCCTTAACGGAGCTGAATGAAAAACTTGTCTCCATGGAAAGGACACCGCTTTCCCGCGTCATTCAAAATCCGCATGTTACCTTTCAATATCAGCCCAAAGAAACAGACACATCTCTCTTTGGAGAAAAAATTGAAATTTTGGCAATCGGATATGCTAACAACGGAACCAACGAAGGATTGCTTGTGGAATTAAAAACAAAAAATCCCCGTCTCTTCAAAATGAGTAAAAATATCCCCGTTCCTCACATCACGCTTTCCGTCAGCCAAACAGGATTGGCAGTAGATACAAAATCACTGCCGTTTCAACCGATTAAACCATTTTCGCTTCACGCGATTTACGGCGGATATACCGATGATGAAAAACTGATTATCGCGCCGTAAAAGCGATCCGCTTCAAAAATTGCATTTTTCAAACCTTAAAAACCATTGATTTTCCGAAAGGATCCTCAATGGTTTTACTATTTTTCACGGCTTGACTTTTTTTCGTTTTTGCTGTATAATAAGAAGAACTACTTTGACCCGTTTTTATATAATATGGCAAAAACTTTTCAAGGAGGTAATGAACTATGGCAAAAAAATTAAACGCAAAAGAAAAACGCCTACTTTCCCAGCAGGCACAAAAAGATAAATATAAGAAAATGGAAGAAGAGCGACAAGCCGCTGAGCAAGCAAGGCTTGCAGAAGAAGCCCGTCAAAAAGCTGAGACAGAACGCAAAAAGAAAGAAGCACTTGAAAAAGAGGCAAGAGAAAAACTGGAAAAGGAACTGCTGGAAAAAAATCCTTCTTTGAAAAAAGTAAAAAAATCAAAAGCCAAAGCTGCCGGCTTAAAATCCACGTTCGCGATTGGAAACGAACTCCTGATGACGTCTTTCGGAAAAGGAAACGAAGCTGTTCCGGAGCATTATATTTTCGAAAACGGTATGATCTCCATGCAAAACCCTCCTGCATTCGACGTCGAAAACCGTGGAACCTCTTTTTCCATCGCAGGAAAAAATGCCATGAATGCCATTGCAGATGATCCGAGAAGAACGTCAAAAAAAGTGATTGGCGAAGATTTGATCGGCGCAAAATCCGCATTGGAAAAACGTTATTTCGGCAAAACCTTTGAAGACAACATCCACATTCAATTGATTTACAATATTCTGGACATCGAAAAAATTCTCTCCAAACACATCAACAATATCGTTTTTTCCATCAATAACATTCGCGGCATTGCCGATCCCGAACGAGACGATCTGATCGGTTACATGAGCCTTCGGGATTCCTACGAATATTTTATGGATGAGAAAAACGAAAAAAGAAAAGTTTTGCGGGAATCATACAGAAAGCTTTTTAAAAGCTCCCGCCTTTCCTATTTCGGATCCGCATTTTACGTAGAAAAGCAATCGACCCAAAAGAAAAAATCCGGTCAAAAAAATTTTGAACTCCGCAATGAAAAAGACTGCTATTATATGCTTGCGCTTCTCGGCGAACTGAGGCAGGTTCTTGCCCACAGCAGCACACAAAAGCAAGGGAAAGAACAAACCGAAGCAAGAAGCTCCGTTTATAATTTGAGAACCGTAGGCAACAACGATATGCGCAAAATTCTGAATTCACTCTATGCCGAAAGAGTTGACGCACTGAACGAGAATTTCATGAATTATGCAAAAAAAGATTTAACCATCCTGTTCGGCATCATGGATGCTTCTTCCTATGAGAAAAAAGCCGAAATCGCCCGTGATTTTTATGATTTCACTGTCAGAAAATCGTATAAAAACATCGGATTTTCCATTAAAAAGATTCGTGAACGTATGATGGATTGTTTTTTTGCCAACGTGAAAGAAATCACACCGGACAGTCCCGACTTCCAATCCGTTCGCCAAAAATTCTATAAAATTTTAGATTTTCTTCTGTTTACATATTATAAAGACAACAAAGAAGAAACGAAAAAAATTATTGCCGCGCTCCGCGCTTCTCTTACCGAGCTTGAAAAGGAACTTTTCTATCAAAAACAAGCCAATATTCTTTGGAATAAGATGCAAATGGTGGTTACGGAACAAATTTATCCCCGCACAAAAGGCAGTGCAATACAGAATTTGATCGCAGACCCCGAAATTTCCGCAGATATGCTGAAAGGCGTGATGATCACGCCCGAGTCCGTTGATTATTTTTCCAAAATGATTTATCTCTTGACACTTTTCATTGACGGAAAAGAAATCAACGATCTTTTAACGACGATGATAAACAAGTTTGAAAACATCGCCTCTTTTGTTTCCGTTTTGAAAGACAGAGGGCTTCCCTGCAATTTCCGAAACGATTATTCCGTTTTCAATAATGCTTTAAAAATTTCCGCTGAACTTCGGGAAATCAATAGCTTTGCGAGAATGGAAAAAGCAACTCCGGGCGCGAAAAAGCAAATGTTTTTGGATGCCGCAATCATTCTCGGTTCCAATGAAAGCGCGGAAGAACTTTCTGAATATTTTGACGAAATGCTGGATAAGCAAAAAGGAAAAAGAACTCCGGGCGGCAAAAAAGACATGGGATTCCGTAATTTTCTTATCAAAAACGTCATTGAATCCGACCGTTTCCACTATTTGATTCGATACGGGCATCCTTTGCATATCCGCAAATTGGCAGAAAACAAAAATGTCATCGCTTTCGTTCTCAAACAAATACCCGAACCGCAGATTGATCGTTATTGCAAAATATGCGCTTTACCTGCAGAATCAAATTTTGCGCAAAAAATTCTTCGCCTTACCGATCTGATTGCCGAAATGAATTTCAGACAATTCGAAAACGTTCGTCAAACCGAAAAAAATGAACAAAAACAAATTCTGCAAGGCATACTCAGTCTTTATTTGACCGTGCTGTATCTTTTAACAAAAAATCTGGTCTATGTCAACTCCCGATATTTTCTTGCCTTCCATTGTCTGGAACGCGACACCGAATTGCTCGGAAGCCAAGCCGGCCATAAAAATGCAGAAAAACAGCTGATTGCTTCATATTCGGCATTAACACAACAATTTTTGGATGAAGGAAAATTGAATCGCCACGCAAGAGAATATTTAACCGTCAACATTCAAAATTCCGACGATTGGACAATTGCCCAATACAGAAATAATGCGGCACATTTGAATGCGATCAGAAATGCGCATCTGTATATTCGGGAAATGAAATCCGTCCGTTCCTATTTTGAACTTTATCATTATCTGACTCAGCGTGCTTTGTTGGATAAATATGAAAATGTTCCTTACCACCCTCAAGTCAATGAAAAGACGTTGAAATATTTTGAGCTTCTCAAAGAAAACGGTTGGTATTGCAAGGATTTTGTAAAAGCATTGAACGTTCCGTTCGGCTATAATCTTCCACGGTACAAAAATCTTTCCATCGATGCACTTTTCGACAAAGACAGACCGCAGGAAGAAGATGAAAACCACCTTTATACCTGCCAAAACATAAAAAAATCCTGAATTTGATTGAAAGCACTCATGGGACTATGTTCCGTTTCATGCGTGCTTTCAATTGCAAATACTGACGAAGAGAATAAAACCATGAAAATTCAAAAAAAACAAAATCTGACATTTATCGTAATGATGCACTATGCAAAGCTGATTTTGCGTTCGCTTTTATTTCTTGCGGCATCAGCTGCATATATTTTTAATCGAATCCGAAACACCGACCAATACTTCGGAGACTTTACAAGCAATATCTTTTTATTGACCGTTATATGGCTGTTTTTTGCCATTGAAATGATATTGCGTTTTTTTCCTTCCAAAGCGGAAAGTATGGGCTGTCAAAAACAATTTGCAAAAAACTACCGTCCGATCACTTCTGTACAAACAAAAGAAAAACACTATGTGCAACCCGGAATCATCACGTTTGCCGTTTTTTCCGCGTGGATTGCGCTCAATGCCGTAATCGGCATCCTTTACTATACACACATCATCGATGCGGGTATTTTATTGCTGATTGCGCTTGCCTACTCGGTTTGCGACGTCATTTGTATTTTATTTTTCTGCCCTTTCCAAACCTGGTTTATGAAGAATAAATGTTGCACCACTTGCCGTATTTATAATTGGGATTATGCCATGATGTTTACACCCCTTATCTATATTCCAAGATTTTACACATGGTCGCTTCTCGCGCTGGCTTTGGTTTTGCTGATCAAATGGGAATATCTTTACCATAAACATTCGGAACGCTTTTCGGAAAAATGCAATGCTTCTCTTTCCTGTAAAAACTGCAACGAAAAATTATGCCATCACAAAAAACAACTCCAACACTTTTTGAAAAAGCGAAATTTTAACTTAAACGGAAATTCACTTTTCAAAAAAAATAAAAATTCATAAAAGGTATTCCGAATTTCAAACAATGTATAAAAGGACTCGAGAGCATGCAAAATCAGCGGTAAAATTGAAAAGCCTTCTCCCGCCGGAGAAGGCTTTTTTGACACACTGAAAGCACATAAATGCCCCGCGCAAGGCGGGGCAGAAAGTTATTCGCGTAATAGTTGTTCGATTTCTTTTTGTTCATCTGTGGCTTCAAAAACTCTTGCCTTAAAGTATTTTGTTTCAATAAAATCATCGGAAAATGCATTCATAACTTTTTGCGCGATTACAAATTGGGAGTGGGCTTTTTCAATTTCTCCATTTTCTTTTAAGTATTTACCGATCATGATAAGCATATCGACTAAATCTTGAGCGGAAATATTCTTTTGTTTTTGTGCCGCCTCATACATTTCCTCGCCTTCAAGAAGCTGCGCTGCTACACCCAATTTTGTAAAATAGATTTCAGGAATATGCTCAATGGCTTCCTTAGCCAACTGATATTCTCCCTTCGCTTTATATGCCTCTGCCATCGAACGATACGCATCAAAACGCAGATCATCATGTCTGGTGCTTTCCACGAGAGATTTTCCAATCGTGATCACCTCGTCATTTCGCCCCAGCTCAAAAAGGACATCTGTTAAACAGTCAAGCAAGATGTCGTTTCCCGGATACTTTTTAAGTCCTTCCCGAAGAATCTGCTCACATTTATGCTTATCTTTATCCCAATATTTGCTGTACTCATCTACAACCCCTTCAACATTCTTTTCAATCTCATAAAGATTAAAATCAAAAAGCTCATCTGTGGAAACACCGAAAAATGAAGCAATAGCGGGTATCATCGTCACATCGGGCATTGTGTTTCCGTTTTCCCATTTTGAAACAGCTTGAAAGGATACGCCAAGATAGTTGGCAAAAACCTCTTGGGATATGTTTTTCTGTTTTCTTAAAGATTTTATTTTTTCTCCAAGTTTAACCATTGTTAGTCCTCCAAATCATTTTGGATCAGCGCTTATCCTGATACTATTATAGCATATCTGCTTATAAAAACAATAACTCATTTGGAGAGATTTTTTCTAACGAGAGTTGAAAACAATCTACGTTAATGTGAGTTCGATGAAAAAATGCTAATTCGCATAAACACAAACAAATCAAAAAGCGCAACACAAATCCATTTCGGTTTCGCGTTGCGCTTTTTGCAATTACGTTTGTTTTTCTTTCAAATAATGCAATCTCTGCTTTGATTAAAGATATTTTTTAAGATCCTCAGGAAGATCAGCATCGTTAATGGAAGAAGTCATGAGAACTTCAACATTCCATTTTTCTGCCCAAGTTTCTACTACTTTTACGAAAGCTGTGAATGCATCAACATCGTTTCCGCAAATCTTCAAAGCAGAGTCGATGAAAAGATGTGTGATATCACTGTTGGAAGCATGGAGTCCCGCAACAAAGCCCTGAAGACCGTGTGCATCGACAATGTCATATTCCGTAACGTCGATCAGTCTTGCCTGATATTTAATATCAAAACGGAGCTTATCGCCTTTTTCAAGACAAACAACACAACCCTTGGAAACGTCGATGGCTTCGTTTACTTTCGAAATGAGAGTTTTTGTTTTGCCGGAACCTTTGAGACCGATAATAAGTTTAATCATGATAAACCTTCTTTCCTGACGAATTTAAGATTTTGCTGATGATACCGCCAGTCGTCATCGCGATATCAAAATTCTATTTATATCATACACTCTTTTCTTAATATTTTCAAGCATTTTCCATTAGAAAATCTTCGTTTTTATGAATTTCATTCAACTTTTACAAACTGTAATCATGTTTTTTGTTTATTTTCACATCACGAATTTTCAGCAGAAATCACTCTTCGAATATTTCTTTCGATTTTTTCGCGCGCGACAGTTATATCTCTCCCACAGCCCATACAAATCAGACGGATATCGGAACCGACACGCAAAACCTTCATCTTTTTTTCTCCGCAGGGATGCTGTTTTTTCATTTCCAGAATATCTCCGACATTGAATTTTTTAATTTCCATAAAAGCCTTCTTTCTTCATCAAGCCATTGCAAACTGAGATTGATAAAGCTCCGCATACATACCGCCATACGCCAACAATTCCTTGTGGGAACCTCGTTCTTTGATACCGTCTTCCGTAATCACGACGATTTCATCCGCATTCTTTACAGTCGACAGACGGTGTGCAACCACAATCGTGGTTCTGCCCTTACAAAGCTTTTCCAAAGATTTTTGAATCAAAATTTCCGTTGCGTTATCCAAAGCGCTCGTTGCTTCGTCCAGAATCAAAATCGCAGGATCTTTGAGGAATACGCGGGCAATGGAAATTCTCTGCTTCTGACCGCCCGAAAGCTTCACGCCGCGTTCCCCTACAAAGGTTTCATAACCTTCCGGCAAAGATTCAATAAAATCATGAATATTGGCAAGTTTTGCTGCTTCAATGACCTCTTCTCTCGTTGCACCTTCTTTACCGTAAGCAATGTTTTCAAAAACCGTACCCGTAAACAAAAATACGTCCTGCGTTACAATGCCGATATGACGGCGCAAGGAAGAACGCGTAACTTTTGTGATATCGGAATCGTCAACAGAAATTTTTCCGTCCCCGATTTCATAAAAACGAGGAAGCACATGGCAAATGGTAGTTTTTCCTGCTCCTGAAGGGCCGACAAGAGCGACCGTTTTTCCGGGTTCAATGTGCAGATTCACATCATGTAAAACCTCCTTCGATTCTTCCCCGTAAGCAAAGCTTACGTGATCAAAATCAATTTTTCCTTTTACGTTTTCCAAAACTTCCGCATTTTCCGCATCTGTTTCCGTCGGCGTATCCATCAATTCACAGAATCTGGTAAATCCACTCATACCGTCTTGAAGCTGTTCAATCAAATTGATAAGATTTCGAATCGGTGTCATAAAAATATTTACAAAAATGATGAACGATGCAAAATCAGCGTAATCAATCCATCCTTTATAAGTAAAAATGCCTCCGGCAATCAAAATAACGACATTCAGAACATCAATAATAAACCCGTTTCCCGAAAAGAATTCTGCCATCGCGCGGTAAGAACGGCCTTTTGCTTCCACAAAACGTCCGTTGAACGTCTGAAATTTTCGAGATTCGTATTCACTGTTTTCAAATGCCTTTGCCACACGGATTCCCGCAATACTGTTTTCCAGAGTTGCATTGACGTCTGCAACTTCTTCTCTCGCTTTTGCAAAAGCAGCGCTCATTTTCAAACGTTTTCTCGCGGCAAAAACAATCAAAAACGGCAAAAAAGCAAAAATGATCAGTGTCAACCAGATATTAATGGTCGCCATCAATATAAAAGAGCCGAGCAAAAGGAAACAAGAAACAATAAAATCTTCGGGACCGTGATGTGCAAGCTCGGCAATTTCCTGCAAATCATTGATGATCCTTGACATAATCGAACCCGTTTTGTTATTATCAAAATACGTAAACGGCAATTTTTCAATATGATCAAATGCCTCTTTTCTCATATCGGCTTGTATGCGTATACCGACAACGTGACCAAAATACTGGATAAAATATTTAAGTCCCATCTTCACAAGATAGATTACGCAAAGTAAAATACCCCAGATAACAAGAACCCTCAGTTTTTTATTCGGAATATAATCATTCAGCATGGCACGTGTGATCATCGGATAAAAAAGATCGCTGATCGCCAATGCAAATGCACAGATCAAGTCAAGAATAAAAAGTTTTCTGTGCGGTTTATAATAGCGAAAAAATCGTTTAATCATATTATTTTCCTCTCTTTTTGTACTATAGGAATTGCTCAAATCATCCCCGCCGTCGAGTTAAGCATCAAGTTCAAATAAACTGCAATACGGCGGCAACCATCATCAGCGATTCGCCGCTTTTATGTATTCATTTTTGCGGAAAGCGAAAGTCTTTCGGAAGAACATTCATAAGCACATTTATAATCACCCGTTTTCTGAGCCAATGCCTCCAAATCGCATAATATATAATATTTCAGAACGGCATACTTCTTTTCGTCCAGATTTTCCAGGAGCTCCCGAAGCTGCCGCATGAATTCTTTTGCTTGCTCATCCGACAACGTTTCCGTAATACTCCGATGAATCCGAAGATGGCTTGCATACGGCTGTGAAAAACTATCGGAAAACGCCTCGGGAATATTGCCATTTAAAAGATTCAGATACATGATCTCGGAAAAAAAATCTTTGATATTCCCTGTTTCTTCCAAATCGAATGGCACCCCTTCCCTATTTCTGACCGTTTGAATCGTTTGCAGATATCGGGAAACAGCGCCTTTGAATTCCGTATCGATATATGCGGTTTTCTCTGCGTGAAGAAGCGCTTTTCCGAAATATTCTTCGGAAGTGTTCAATCTGCCTTCCCGATAAAAATCCCGTGCGCGTGCGAAATAAGATTTTGCGTAAAGATATTCCGTTTCATCATCCGAAATACCGAGCCGATCCAATCTGTGAATACATTTCCCGTAATCTCCCGAAGCGTATGCCTTCCGTATCTTTTCAATCAAAAGCAGTTTGTGAAAAGGTTCGGGGGTATTGATTTCCGAAAAAAAATATTCCGCGGGAGTTTCCAATTTTTCGGCAAGTTCCAGAATGGTACCGACCGATGGCTGAGCTGTCTCATTTTCAACTTGGCTCAGCATATTGCGCGTGATTGTTTCTCCGGCAAGTTCTGCCTGTGTCATGCCTTTTTTTAAACGCAAATTTTTAATTTTCTTACCCATTGAAAGTTGCTTCACAACAATCTCCTTTCCCAACGTATGATTTTATCGTCTTTTTTCTTTTGTAATTCACGAAAAAACGAACGGACATTACCGCTAAAATTCCAATCAATGCACCGAATCCATCCAATAATACATCCCAAACGGAAGGACCTCTTCCGGGAATAAAAATCTGATGTATTTCATCTGTTACAGCATAAAGAACCGTGACGACGAAAGCCGATACTGACGGAAGACAAGCAGGTG
>SVRL01000098.1 GCA_015064845.1 Oscillospiraceae bacterium
TGAAAATCGCAAAATAGCGATAATAGCGACGGCAACAATATCAATTCACGTATGATTTTGGGCAATTTTATGAAAAATAGTACTTGACAAAACAAAAGGTATGGTGTATAATAAAGGGGAACACAAAATCTTGTTGTTCCTTATCCCGTACGGGGATTGATACGTGATTTTGACGGCCATCGAAGGAAGCAACACCGAGTTCCTTATCCCGTACGGGGATTGATACAGGGTTGTAATACTTTGTGTAATACAAAGTAATTTGTT
Source organism: Oscillospiraceae bacterium (assembly GCA_015064845.1). Taxonomy (GTDB): domain Bacteria; phylum Bacillota; class Clostridia; order Oscillospirales; family CAG-272; genus QALR01. Next base: position 265 of record SVRL01000098.1, read on the forward strand.
CCTTATCCTGTACGGGGATTGATATCAATTTCTTCTGCGGTGAATTTATGCTTTATTTTGTTCCTTATCCCGTACGGGGATTGATACTTGATAACCAACAGGTCTTTGGCCCAATTGACCAAAAGAGTTCCTTATCCCGTACGGGGATTGATACTCGTTGCCCTTGATGATACCGGCAAGCATGGGAAGTTCCTTATCCCGTACGGGGATTGATACCCAGACAGTCCCACAGGTCCGCTCCGCTCACCCAGTTCCTTATCCCGTACGGGGATTCACAGAATCCTTACGGATTCCGTTAAACTTTCGCTCCGCGAAAGTCGTTGTTGTTCCGATTTTGTGCTCCTTATCCCACTTTCGTTTTTCGCAATCCATCCTTTTGCCAACCCATCAAAAAGCCGTTTTCTTCCGGAAACGGTTTTTATTTGTTTTCTTCGATTTTCTTTTTTTGAAATACTTGACAAAATCTTTTCATTTTGTTATAATGTTCATTGTTAAAAACGACAAAAAAAGGATGTTTTATGTACACATTAAGATTTCGTTATATGCCTGACAAAACGATCGCTCTACCCTTGGCGCATGCAGACGTCTTGCAAGGCATTTTTTATTCCCTTTTATCTCCCGGCTCGGCTCTCGCAAATGAAATTCACGATAAACCGTTGGAGAACGGAAAGCAATATAAATTCTTTTGCTTTTCGGATTTTCAAGGAAAATGCTTTGTTCACAATGGACATATCTTTTATAAGGATTCGTTCGTTTGGGAGATACGTGCCGCCGATGAAAGAGCATTGGAAGCGGTTCGTGCGAATGCGGAAACGATCGATGTCAAAGGTGTGTGCTGTCATTTGATGGATATGGAACGTGCAGAGCGGACGTGCTTTACAGATTCCGTTGAAATCACAATGATGACACCGCTTTGTGTTTATACTACGCGCGCAAACGGCAACCGCCGTTTTTATTCGCCCGAAGAGGAAGAATTTTGTCGAAGCGCGGAGAAAAATCTGATCTGTAAATATGAGGCATTTTACGGGTATAAGCCCGGCGGAGCGGTTTGTTTGGAACCGATTGCCGTTGCGCCAGAGGATAAATGCGTTACCAAATATAAGGGTTGGTACGTTACGGGTTACCGAGGCAAATATCGCCTCAGCGCACCGCCCGAGGTTATTGACTTTGCATATCATACGGGGCTTGGAGTGAAAAACTCCGCAGGCTTCGGATTATTTCAATTTTAAAGGAGGACAAAAATGGTCTTCGGCAAGAAATCTGCCGAATTTTCAGATAATAAGAAATGCCATTAAAAATTTGAAAAATGATATTGAATAAGGAGACTATATATGTTAGAGAAGAAGTACATCATAAGAAGAAAACTTGAACAGCAAACTCCGATTATCCATTTTCAGCATGATCAAAAGGGCGCCACGCTTCGTGCTACTGAAGTAAAACCGAAACTTGATACATTTATTTTGTCGAAAACGGGTACAAAAAAAGCCGAAGATTGCGGTTGGTTTATTAAAGATACGAAGGCCTTAAATTATAAATTACGATTTTTTATTGAAAATTACAATGAAAATAATGTAAAGATAAGCAAATCCGGTGATTTGGATATTGAGGCGCAGAAATTGGAATTGAACGGAGAGTCCAACCGAGCCAAAGCGATAAGAGATCAAGCGAAGAATGAAATCAATGCGATGTATTTTGCCAATATGGTTTCTAGCAAAAAGAATGGAGTTTTGGTCGATCTGGATGAATATGCGAGTGATGTAAAAAAACAATATAAAGAAACGGTTTTTTATTCGAAAAAATCTCCCATAATCATGGAGATTATTTGCTTTATTCCTACGCTTCGTGATGCGATAGAGAAGCATTTGGAGGAATTTTTTATAGTGCATAATTTCGGATCGCGCCAATCCAAAGGCTTCGGTGGTTTCAAACTGCTTCCGAAAGATAATGAGAAAGGAAGAAGCGCACTTGAAATATTGCAGGAAAACGGATATCAATTTTTCTATGCAGCTTGCCGGACCAATGATGTTTCCGCTCTTATGAATCATGCGATGATAGTGTATGCCATTTTGAAAGGCGGTTTGAATATGACGGGGTGGGATAAGAACCATTACAAAACCCCGAACAATTACATCAAGGGTTATATTCAAAGAAGGTTTATAAGCGATGCTTTCGAGAACGGCGATCAAATCGGCGGAGACAAAGCCTATATAAAAAGATATAAAAGAGTTCCGCATAATTTTATCATACACGAAAACAGAAAACACAGTGACAGCGAAAATCAGTACAGTGAATATAAATTCATGAGAATCCTTTTGGGTATGGCAGATCATTATGAGTTTCATCATATACACCAAGGAAATGTTAATGTTTACAGTTTGGGTGAAACAGGCTATGATGTTCAGCGATTTCGTTCTCCTATAACGATAAAAATACTTGAAGGAAAGATTTTTTTTGTTTTTGATGTTCGTTCTTTACAATTGATTGCAGGCAAAAGATTTTATTTTTTATTGAATAAAAGAGAACAACAGGAGCTTTTGGGGTTGAATCAATATGCGCAACAGAAGGCATATATTCAACAGAAAGGCATATCTATTCAGGTTCCTGAAATAGGAAGTGCTGAAATGAAAATCCTTATAGAAAAATTCATAAAATATTTTAATGCCGAAAAAACAAAACTGAGAAACTTTGCACCAAGGTATCAGAATACCGCGAATATAATTTTACAGCGAGGTAATATCAATGAATGAAAATAATAATCATTACATCGCCATCACGATCGGCCCAATCGGAGATATGATGGGGCTTGTCAGAAAGCCCGCCGCTCTTTGGGGTGCGAGTTATATTTTCTCTTATATTTCCAAGAGCTTATGTGAATTGATCGTGAAAAAGGGGGTTGCAACCTGCGAGAATATCATCACGCCCTTTTTCGTAACAGAGGAAAATCCTCTTGTAGACAGACACGACGGCGTAGGCTTGTTTCATGACCACGTTATCGTAAGAGCAAATTTTGAGAAAAATTTGGAAAAAATGAAGGAAATCAAGCGCGAGGTTCTGACCGATGTTGCAAAAAAACTTGCGCCCAACGACATGGATACGTCTGAAAAGTCCGAAAAATTCAACGCATATGTGGATCAGATCGAAAAATATATCATGATTGCAATCTGTGGCTTTGAAAAAGAAGGCGACAGCAATGCTATTATGTATTGCGGAAAGCAATTGGATTCTTTGGAGCTTCCGAAGCATTTTGCCGCATCGGAGAAAAGACATCCCATCCTTTCGCGCCTGCAAAACAGCAGGAGTGAAAACGAAAACACAACGGTAAAAATGATCGCGGATAGATTTGGTGTTATAATGAAGGAGTGGCAGCTCACGTTTGAAAACAAAGAAGACAAAAGCGTAAGTGATGTACGTGATCTTCCCGATATCGCTGCATCGAGCAATGCTCCCGGTTTTAAAAAGAACAAATATTATTGTGTTCTCCGTGCAGACGGCGATAATATAAGTAAGATCATCTCCGGTTTGCCGAACGATGAGAAATGCCGCGAGTTTTCAAAAACCTGTTTGCAATATTGTTCCGAAGTAGCCAAGGCTGTCAAAGCTTACGGCGGTGTCACGATCTTTGCGGGCGGTGACGACCTGTTTGCTCTCGTTCCTTGTCAGGGCATGCGTCCGGAAACGACAGAAACCATTACCGTATTGGAATTTACACAGGTTATCAGCAAGCTCTTTCTTGAAAAATTCAAAACTTATATCGACGATATCAAAAAGAAAAACGAAGAATTATCTGAGGACAAGCGTGTTCCTATTCCGTCCCTCTCCTTTGGAGCATTTATCTGCTACAGCAGTTTTCCGCTTTACGAGGCAATCGAGCGCTCCGGCGCATTACTCTTCGGCGTAGCGAAAAATACCAAGCATAAAAATTGCGTTGCCATTCATCTTCAGAAGCACGCAGGACAGAGCGAGGAACTGGTTATTTCCAACCACGTGCTGGAGGATGAGTCCAATCGCTTCTTTGAAAAATTCAATTTTCTGAATAAAAATGCATCAGATCAGGAAGAGGTGCTTTTGTCTGCATCCAATAAGATTCTTCTCTTTAGAAAGTTGCTTGCGGCTTCTCCGGAAAATGCCGAAAATATATTCAAAAATATTTTTGACGCCGATTTCCATATGGATACGCGCTCCGATTTTCTCCACAAATTTTTACCTGATATGTATAAGATTTGCCGTCAGCCCAATCAAATTCTGCTTTACGAGCACGACGAGGTGCTCAAATCCCGGGATTCTGAGACAAAACCCAAACAGCAGGATAATACGTGCGAACCTGCGGATCCTGAAAAAACACTTGCCCAATTGATCCGCTTTATGAAATTCTTTGTTGAAAAGGGGGATATGTGATCATGTCTGCATACAGAGTGACCTTCACTCCTTCCGGTCCTTATTTTTTCGGTAATGAAAAAACCTTTCAATATCCGGGACAAAAGGTAAAAAATGATTTTGGCAATCTCTATTATATCAGGGGAGAACGAATGCCCATGCAGACGACGATTTTGGGTGCGCTCCGCTATGTGCTTCTTCCGACAAAGGGATTGAACAAAGAAAATCTTAATTCAGAACAAAACGTTTCTGCCATCGGCAAAGCCAGCTTTGATATTGACAGCCAAAAGATTCAAGAATTTGGACAAATCAAAAAAATTTTCCCCATATTTCTCCGTAAGGACGAGGAATATTTTATTCCCACACCCTTTGATCACAATTACGCTGTAAAAGCGGAGAGAAATGGACTTACGTATTATTCTCCTATGTCCGACTACGGCGAGGTCAAAACACTCGATGGGGATAAGCTTTATCTGCGTGATTACGATGCGAAAGAAGGCATTAAAGATTCCTTTATGTCGCTTTCCGATGCACATTTGGAAACGGAACTTTTTACATCCGATGTCAGAGTCGGCATCAACCGCAGCGATCGCTCCGAGGGTGGTTTCTTTAAAAAAGAATACATTGCACTGAAAAAAGGCTTTGCATTTGCCGTCTTTGCGGACATTGAAAAAGAAGGTCTGCACGGCAAGGTCTTTACCGTCCTTTTGGGACAGGGAAAGGTTCCCTTTTCGGTTTTGTTTGAAAAAGCCGACAGTAAATGCGTAAAAGAAATGGAAGAAACAATTATTGACATTATGAAAAAGAAACCCGTGGCTTATAACCGTATCTATTGTTCGAGTGATATGCTGACGGATTGCGGCAAGCTTTATGGCGATATGCGTTTTGCTATTACGAAAACGCGCGATCACAGAAGCTTTAAAACAAAGATTGGCGGAGGGGTGGAAAAAGGATCTACGCTGCACAGACTGATTGCGGCGGGAAGCATTTTCATTCCTGAGCAAGGAAAAGAAGAGAAGGCTCTGAAGGCTTGGAAGAATAATACCAAGCAAGAGAACGCGGCAAACATAGGCTTTAACCAAATGATTTTGATTGAAAAAGGAGAATGAAAGATTATGAACGTCAAGGTTTATTACATAGATTGTTTGACGAATCTGCATGTGGGTTCGGGCGATGCAAATTTCAATATCGTGGACAAAGAGGTTGAAAAGGATCCTTTGACGGGATATCCTGTTGTTCATGCCTCCGGCATCAAGGGCGCATTACGCGAAGCGTACGCAAAAACTCATACCGAAGACGACCAAACGAAACGCATATTCGGCAAGCCTGCAACGGATAACGAAACCGATACGGGAGGCTCTTATAAATTTTTCGACGCGCATTTGCTTTACCGTCCGATGCGCGC
>SVRL01000099.1 GCA_015064845.1 Oscillospiraceae bacterium
GATCTATTTTGATTGGCGCGGGCAACAGAGGTATGACCTATGTCCGTGAAATGCTGAAAATGCCCGAAAAATACAAGCTTGTTGGCATGGCTGATCCACTTGACTACAAGCGCGAAAGATGTATGAAGGAGTTCGGTCTTACGGCAGAGCAGTGTTATACAGATTGGGGTGAAATTCTCGCTAAGCCGAAAATGGCTGATATTGCCATTATTGCTACGATGGATGATATGCACTACGAACCTGCGATGAAGGCGATTTCGCTTGGCTACGATTTGCTTATTGAAAAGCCTGTCGCCAATACTGAAAAAGAATGCATCGATATTGCAAATGCGGCGAAGGAAAAAGGTGTGCGTGTACTCGTTTGCCACGTGCTTCGCTATACGCCATTTTACAGAACGGTCAAATCGATCATCGAAAGCGGCATGATCGGCGAGGTTGTTTCTGTAGACCAGGTAGAGGCGATAGGCGACATTCATTTTTCCCATAGCTATGTCCGCGGAAATTGGCATAGCACGAAAACAGCTGCGCCGATGATACTTGCAAAGTCTTGTCACGATCTTGATATCATTCAGTGGCTTGTGAATAAGCCCTGTAAAAAGGTTTCCTCTTTCGGCAGTCTGAAGCATTTTAGGGCAGAGAATGCACCCGAGGGCGCTCCCCGAAAATGTATCGACGGTACTTGCCCCGTAAAAGAGGAATGTCCCTATAACTGCTATAGAGTATATGTAAAGCAAGAAGGCAGAGTATGGACCGGATGGAAGAGTTTGTTGAAAACGATGTATGCCACACATCCCGATTTCAGTGACGAGGAAATATGCGAGGTGCTCAGAAATACGAATTTCGGCACTTGCGTTTATCATAGCGATAACGATGTGCTCGACCATCAAGTGGTAAATATGGAATTTGAAGGCGGCGCTACGGCAACTCTCACAGTCAATGCATTTAATGCCGGCGGCAGATATACGCGTATTTACGGAACAAAGGGTGAACTGTGGGCGTTTATGTCCGATAAAGAGATTTTTGTGCGTACGCTTTCTGCGAGAGAAAAGCATTTCATTCCCGTACAGGAAACGGAAGAGTCGATTGCAGGGGGACACGGCGGCGGCGATCGTGGCATTATTGTTGACCTTTACAATTATCTGAATGGCGGCGAAGTTCAATTCGGGGCTTCTGAAATCGGTGTTTCCGTTGAAAATCATATGATAGGATTTGCGGCAGAGGAATCCCGCCACAATAAAACGGTGGTTTCTCTCGATGAATTTTGCGCTCTTAAAGGCTTGAAAGCTTGAGGCGCAGACGTTTACAAGCTCTCTCGATTATGATGAAGAAAAATTAACGCCTTTTGCAAGCGGATATCGTTAGCAAATAAACATAATGATCTTGTTAGGCTTACATGGCATCATATAGACGCAAAGGGGCTGCTTCCAATACCGTGATTCCGGTATTGGAAGCAGCCCTGTTGTCGCTTATTTTGGAAGATTTATTTGTTGAGCGCCTTCGTTCATATTTTTGTTTTATTTTAGTTTTTCAAGCTATGCATAGGAGCGGGAATATGACCTCCGCGGCGAATGAAATCCGAGCATGAAAAGGGACTGACGTCCATAATCGGTGCTGTACCGAGAAGACCGCCAAAGTCAACGCTGTCTCCCACGGATTTACCGTAGGCGGGGATCAAACGGGCTGCCGTGGTTTTGGTGTTGACGACACCGATGGCTATTTCGTCGGCAATGATACCGCAGACTGTTTCAACGGGCGTATCTCCGGGGATCGCAATCATATCGAGACCAACGGAACAAACGGCAGTCATGGCTTCCAGCTTATTGAGGTGAAGCGCGCCGACGTTGACGGCTTCGATCATACCCTCATCTTCGGAAACCGGAATGAATGCGCCGGAAAGCCCACCGACGGAGGAGCTTGCCATAACGCCTCCTTTTTTAACGGCATCGTTCAGCATGGCGAGCGCCGCCGTGGTACCGTGAGTACCGCAATGCTCAAGTCCCATATTTTCAAGAATTCTTGCTACGCTGTCTCCGATTGCCGGAGTAGGCGCCAGAGAAAGGTCGACGATGCCGAACGGCGCGTCTAATTCTTTTGCCGCTTCCGTTGCCACAAGCTGTCCGACGCTCGTGATCTTAAACGCCGTTTTCTTTATAATGTCTGCAAGCTCGCCGAAGCTGCAATTGCCCGCGCGCTTGATAGCGGCGGCGACAACGCCGGGACCGGAAACACCGACGTTAATGACACATTCCGGTTCCCCGATTCCGTGAAATGCACCTGCCATAAAGGGGTTATCCTCGGGCGCATTTGCAAAAACGACGAATTTTGCGCAGCCAATGGAGTTTTGTTCACGAGTCAAGTATGCCAATTCCTTGATTGCTTTGCCCGCCATATAGATTGCATCCATATTGATACCGGCTTTCGTTGAGGCTACGTTTAAGGAAGAGCAAAGATAATCGGTTTCCGTGAGCGCCTGCGGGATGGAACGGATGAGCGCCTCGCTTCCTTTCGTCATTCCTTTTTGTACGAGAGCCGAAAAGCCTCCGATAAAATTGATGCCGAGCTCTTTTGCGGCGCGGTCCAGGGTTTTCGCTATTTTTACGTAATCCTCACTCGTTGACTTACCGCCGACGAGCGCAACGGGGGTTACGGAAACGCGTTTATTTACGATCGGAATGCCGTATTTTTTTCCGATATCATTTCCTACTTTTACGATATGTTCCGCTTTGTGCGTGATCTTATCGTAAATATTGTCGCAAAGTCTGTCGATATCATCGGAAACGCAATCATAAAGAGAGATCCCCATCGTGATGGTACGAACGTCGAGATTCTCATGCTGGATCATATTGATTGTTTCAAGAATATCACTTCTGGTTACAATAGACACGATTCTCACCTCAATTTCTCAGATTCTATGCATGGAGTTGAAAATATCCTCGTGCATGGTGTGGATTCTAAGACCGTTCTCGTTGCCGAGCAATGTCATGGCATCCACGAAATCTCCAAATTGCATATTCAGACCGCTGACCTCAGCAATCAGGATCATGGCAAAATAGCCATCCAGAACCGTTTGAGAAATATCAACGATATTTGCGCCGCATTCCGCACACTTGATGCTTACCTTTGCGACGATGCCGACTCCGTCTTTTCCCGTGACAGAAATTACTGCTTTCATAAATGATTACCTCCAAAATGTTTCTTAAACTATTTTAATGATAGAAAATTGCGTAAAATAAGCTTTACCGTTTTCAGCGTTGGCAGATAAAACAGCAAAATTAGTATAGCACTTTATTAAGGGCTCGTCAAGGAGGGAAACGCAAAGAAAAAGCGAATCATTGAGAAATTGTATCATAGCAAACCAAGCAAAAAGAGAAAGATGATATCTCACGTTACTCGAAGAAGAATTCATCAATTGTTACGTTTCCGTCAAAGAAGAACCAGAGGGGGTGTATGCCTTGAATATTTTTACAAGGGGCTGTTTTCCATTCAAAATCGGTATTGTCGATTGAAATATGGGAGATTTCTTCATTCCCATCGGTTTTAAGAGTAATGTTGCCTTGCCCTTTTGCAGACACGCTGAATGACGAGAAAATCTTTTTGCCAAAGTTAAGATATTTGTACTCCGCCCAATCGGAGATGCCCCAATGTCCGCCGTTTTTGGATACGAGTACCTCTTTTTCGCCGATTTGTTCGATACGGCATTTTCCGATCATGCGGCAGGCTGTTCCGGCGCGAATTGGCAAAAATGCATTCATGGGTGCCGACGCCCCCTGCGAAGTCTGTTCTACTTCGTGAATGAATCCGTTTTCGTCAAAACTTATCGGTTCGGCACAAACTCTTCTGCAAGCATGGGAACCTTGGGATGATCGGTGGTAAAAGACGTACCACTGACCTTTGAATTCGGCAATGGAACCGTGGTTATTCCATGTGCCGGGATCGCAATAGATATTGTCTATGATCACACCGCCTTTTTTGTATGGTCCTAAAGGCGTATTTGCTATGGCATAGGACATACAGGTTGCCTTACCGCGGGAAATATCGGTGTAAATCATGTAGTATTGATTCCCGCGGCGACGAATACTTGCACCTTCGTGGAAGCCATGTTCCCATTCGGTAAGAATTCCGTTTTGCAGGCTTTCCGGTACAATTTTTTTCATGTCAGGGGAAAGCTTTGCGCCGCGAAGGGAAAATTGTCCCCAAAAAAGATATCCCTGACCGTTCTCATCGACAAAGACGGTGGGATCAATGCCGTCTCCGTCTGCAAATTCTATCCTTTCCGCCGCCGAAAAGGGTCCTGTGGGGGAATCTGCTACGGCAATACCTTCTATTTTTGGAGTCCCGCAAACATAGAGAAAATATTTTCCGTCTTTTTCGATGGCATCGGGGGCATATAGCTTGGCTTTTTTGTTCCACGGAATTCCGCAAAAAACTTCATCGTTGCGGAAGATAACGCCGTGATCCGTCCAGTTTTCCATATCGTCAGTCGAGAAACAGTGCATAACATGAGAGCAGTATTCGGGATTGGCAGGGAGATCCCATGAGCCGTACAAATAAAGCCTGCCGTCAGGCATGACACGAGCTTCCGCATCGGGCATGAAACAATTTTCGGGTAATAATGGATTCATATTTTTTCCCATTCCTTTTTGAGATATAAGAAGTTTTGTGCGGTTTGAAAAACAAATCCGGCTGCTGATTATTATATCATCTGCTTGTGTTGGTGTCAATGATGATTCGGTTAATAAACAGGGTTTTTGAACAGTTAATAAAGTGTGAACAAATGTTAAAATTTAGCCAAAAATTTCCCGTGAAGCAAGACAAAGAGGACTTTCTCATACAAAATTTGCTCTCTTACGTGAAAGTACTCAACTTACGCTGACAGTTCCCCTGCATCATGCTTCGTAAAACGTTAAAGTGAGAGTCTTTAAAATCAGAGCTCGGTCAAAAAACGTGAGGATTGTTTTCAAAAAACTTGACAAACCTACTCAAAATAGATATAATAATACATATGAACTCCCGCACCCATTGAATGACCTTACGCTATAAGGAAACGGGATAATTACGATTGTTTTGGGCAATCCCGTCTGTTGAGAGATAGGATAGCCCTTTATTATTTCCATTTTTATTAAAATCGGGGTATATAGAGCACGAATCAAGTGAAAAACGGACAACATCATGACCATGTCCGGTTCTTGCGGTTGAACGCATCGACGTTGACGCGGACGGAAAGATTGTTGCTTTTTTCTGATATAGATAAAAATTTATTATAAAATATAAAAGGAGAACTTTTTATGAACAAGACACTTGTGTACACAGGTAAAACCAAAGACGTATTTGCTTTGGAAAACGGTAACTGCCTTCTCAAATTTAAGGATGACTGCACCGGTAAGGACGGTGTATTTGATCCCGGCGAGAACTCCGTGGGGCTTACCATTGAAGGCGTTGGCGACGTAAATCTCCGTATGTCCATCTACTTCTTTGAGAAGATCAACGCAGCCGGTATCAAAACCCACTATGTCAGCGCAAATCTTGCGGACACCACGATGGAAGTTCTTGCCGCAAAGGTATTCGGCAAAGGCTTGGAGGTCATCTGCCGCTACAAAGCTGTCGGTTCCTTCTATCGCCGTTATTCCGATTACTGCACCGAAGGACAGGATCTTCCCGCATACGTTGAAACTACCTTCAAGAACGATGCAAAGGGTGACCCGCTCGTAACGAAGGACGGTCTTGTTGATCTCGGTGTTATGACCGCAGAGCAGTACGACTCCCTCAAGGCGCAGACACAGGCAATTACCAAGATCGTTGCCGATGATCTCAAAGCAAAGGGTTTGGATCTTTACGATATTAAATTTGAGTTTGGTTATGATGCAGACGGCAACGTAATGCTCATCGACGAAATTGCATCCGGCAATATGCGTGTTTACAAAGACGGTAAG
>SVRL01000100.1 GCA_015064845.1 Oscillospiraceae bacterium
ATCATGACCTCTGCGGCGGTGGTTGGAAGCGGTGCCGCAGGCTATAACGCGGCAGATACGCTTTATTCTCTCGGTATGAAAGATGTGTTGATCGTAACCGAGGGAAGAATGATGGGAACTTCCCGTAATACGGGTTCGGATAAACAGACTTATTATAAACTCAATTTGTCAGGTGGTGTGAAGGACAGCGTTTACGATATGGCAAACGCTCTCATGCGCGGCGGTTCCATGCACGGCGATATCGCGCTGACGGACGCGGCTCTTTCCGCAAGAGGATTTTTCAAGCTCGTTGGTCTGGGCGTACCGTTTCCGATGAACGAGTTCGGAGAATACGTCGGCTATAAAACCGACCATGATGAAACCACCAGAGCCACCTCCTGCGGTCCTCTGACTTCCAAATATATGACGGAAGCGCTGGAAAAGGCGATTAAAGATAAAAATATTCCAATTTATGACCGCCACCGCGTGATTCAAATTCTGACGGAAAACGGAGAAGCCAAAGGATTTTTAACGCTTTGTCCTCTTGAAGTTTCCGCAGAAAACCCCTTTGGACTTTGCCTTTTTTCTGCCGGCGCGATTCTTTACGCAGTTGGCGGACCTTCTGCCATCTATGCGGATACCGTTTATCCTCCGAGCCAGACTTGCTCACTCGGTGCGGCATTTTCAGCCGGTGCAGACGGCGCGAATCTGACGGAATCGCAGTACGGTCTTGCTTCCGTGAAATTCAGATGGAATCTTTCGGGAACCTATCAGCAGGTTTTGCCGAGATATATTTCTACGGATGAGAATGGAGAAGATGAAAGAGAATTTCTCCGTGAAGCCTTTGAAAATGATGAAGAAATGCTTCACGCTATTTTCAGTAAGGGCTACGAATGGCCCTTTGACCCGAAAAAAACGGTTTCGGGTGGTTCTTCCCGTGTGGACCTTGCCGTTTTCCGTGAAAAATGCAGAGGCAGAAGAGTATTTTTGGATTATCGAAGAAATCCTTCGGCGGCAGATCAGAACGGCGTTTTGAATACGGAAAAGCTTTCCGAAAAAGCAAGGGAATATCTTGCAAATTCAGGCGCATTGTTGGCAACCCCCATTGAAAGACTTGCAAAAATGAACCGCCCCGCCATTGATCTTTACGCTTCTCACGGCATTGATCTGTATGCGGAACGGTTGGAAATTGCGGTTTGCGCACAGCACTGTAACGGCGGTCTTGCCGTTCAAAACAGCCGTGAAAGCACGACACTGAAAAATTTCTATGCCATTGGAGAATGCGCAGGTACGTTCGGCGTTTACCGTCCGGGCGGTTCGGCACTTAATTCCACACAAACGGGAAGTCTTTTTGCCGCAATTGCCGTTTCCCGAAAGAAAATTGCCCCGAGTGAACCGACCGAAATCGTTCTTGATTCTGTTTTGAGCGAAATTCAAACGCTTCTTTCCATGCAGGAAGGAACGGTAACGAGAGATGAAATTCTTCTGCGCCGTGAAAAAATGGGAAGAAGAATGTCGGATTGCGCGGCATTCTTACGCAATCCCGCAAAAATTCAAAAGGCAATGGAAGAAAGCAGAGAAGAACTTTTGCATTTCACGGATGATTATAAGTTGGAAGAAACGGAATGGATGTATGAAGCTCTTATCAACCGCGATATTTTGCAAACACAGCTCACTTATTTCGGTGCGATTTTGGATTATGCCGCTCACGGCGGAAAGAGCAGAGGCTCGTATCTTCTGACCGAAGAATCGGGAGAAAATCTGCTTTCGGTTACTCCCGAATTTGATACGAAACATACCGCTTTCGTGCAAAATACAAAGCTCGGAAAAGACCTTTCCGTAACTTCCTTCTTTGAACCCGTTCGCCCGCTTCCGCAAAGCGATCAGTGGTTTGAAAACGTGTGGAATCGGTTTCGTAAAGAAAACGGTATGTAACCGGATATATTTGGAAAGATATGATAAGATAACCGGGAATTTATGAGCATAAAAACTTGCTGAATTTTCTGTCAGCATACAAACGAATGCCACGCACTGTCATTCTGGAGCGCACCGATGAGTGACATCGGAAGCGATAGAATCCCATCGCAAAACTCAACTAACTTTTGAAAGAATCTTATCTTTTGCTATGAGATTCTATCGGGACTGCGTCCCTCCGGAATGACAGCAAAAAGGGACAGTTTCTCAACAGACAGAATGTTTTACAGATTTTTTTACACGTAAACAATCATTTATCTTTCTTGAATTTAGAGAAATTTTCGGATGTGTGATTAAATCACAGAAACTCTCGCTAAAATAGTGTATACTGTATGTGTAAAAACGAGCAACGCTCGCAAGATCTTGCCGCCGTATGGACGTTTTGAAGACTTGAAGCTTCACTCGACGGCGGAGCCGATTTGAAACAATAAAAATATGATAAAAAAGGAGAGATCACAATGTCAGTTATGATGATTACTAAAAACAATTTCGATTTGATAAAAAACAGCGATAAACCCGTTCTTCTTGATTTTTATGCAGATTGGTGCGGTCCTTGCCGTATGGTGGCTCCCATTTTGCACGAAATCGCAGAGGAAAGACCCGATGTAATCGTTGCAAAAATCAACGTGGACGATGAAGAAGAACTTGCAATGGAATTCGGCGTATACAGCATTCCCACGCTCGTTGTGATGAAAAACGGCGAGGTTGTCAAGCAGTCTTCGGGCGCACGTCCCAAGGCACAGATCCTTGCGATGTTAGAGGGTTAATTCGCGCAAACGCTTTTTATCCAAAATGCGGATGCCTTCGCTTCTCGAATAAGAAACAATATTTTCCGAAGCAAAATATTTTAACATTCTGGTAACGACTTCACGGGCAGATCCCATGTATTTGGCGATCTGCTCGTGTGTTAATTTTACGGTATCTTTTCCCGTTTTGGTTGCTTCATCCAATAAGAAAATGGCAAGCCGCTTATCCATACTCATGCATAGAATTTGTTGCATGACCCACATAATATCGGAAAACGTGGCAAGCGCGCTTTCCAATGTAAAAATTTTAACTTCGGGCATACGTCTTGCAAGGTCTTCATAAGCGCAACCGCCGATGACCGCGCATTCGCTGTTTTCTTCGGAATCGACGAAAATATCAAAATCAATCGTATCAAAAACGCAGGAAGCGGAAAGCACGCAGATTTCTCCCGGAAAAAGACGGCGCAGCGTGATTTCTTTTCCCTCGTCGGAAAGAAGATACAGACGCAGACAGCCCGAGCGAATCAGAATCACGCCCGTGCATTCGTTGCCGTCATGAATGTTGGTTCCTTTGGGAAATTTGATGCAAAAGGAGGAGCGCAGGAAGGTTTCCCGATCATAACGTTCCATCTTATTCCAGAAAGGAAAGGTGTTTTCGAATAATTTTTGTAAGCTTTGATTTTCCATAAAAATGTCCTTTCTGCCGCTGAGCGGCTTCCGGCGGGTGTTTCCCGTCAGATGATGATGGTTTCTCCGCAGGAGAGATAATGTAAGCGGTGCATTTCTTCTTTCATGAAAAGAAATTGCATTTCGCCCGTGCAATGACAGGTATAAAATTCCGTCGGATAGGCATTCAGCCTTTTTGCAATTTGCTTAAGATTTTCATCAAGAGGCATTTTTGAAAAATGAAATCCGCCGATCAGAACGTCGGGTGTGAACCATGAAACGATATCCTCAATGCCTTTGTGGGAACATCCGCTGAAAAGAATTCTTTTTCCCTTTTCTTCGACCAATAAATACTGTTCGTGGCGGAAATCGTCTTCTATATACCGTTTCCCGACTTTTTCCGTCAATCCGAAAGAGCCGAAACGGTGTTTTCTTGTTTTTTCATTGCAGGAAAACAGAGAAACAGAGGAGGAGAGTTTATAAATATCATCTGTATAAATGATTCTCGGATGATTGGCAAGCGCAAGATCGAGACCGATATATTTTTCCGTTCCGTTATAATGAGGAAGAAATGCATCCCGATGAATCAGAACGGGCGCATGAGAATTGATTTTCAAAAATTCGGCAAGTCCGCCGCCGTGGTCGTAATGTCCGTGGGAAAGTACGGCAACATCAATTTTTTTCAAATCTATGCCGAGCGTTTTTGCGTTTTCGGCAAAATTTGCGCTTTGCCCCATATCAAAAAGAACATTCAGGTTTTCGGTTTCAATGTAAAGAGAAAGTCCGTGTTCCGTTTGCATATCGGCGCGCCGAGCCGTGTTTTCAAGAAGCGCGGTAATCTTCATTTTCTTCCATCTCCTTTTTCAGGTTATATCCTCATTATGATATGTTTTTTGAAATATGTCAATTATTTTTTTGAAAAAATGGGAAAAATGTGATGAAGTCACGGAAAAATCAGGCTGAATGGAATATAATAAAATCAGAAAACAGCGAATAAAGAGAGGAGAATGAGAATGAAACATATTTACGATATGCTTATCATCGGAGGAGGACCCGCTGGATACACGGCGGCGCTTTACGCTTCCCGTGCCGGTCTTGATACTTTAATTATAGAAAAAATGTCCGCAGGCGGACAGATGGCATTGACGGATATTATTGATAATTATCCCGGTTTCGATCAGGGAATCGACGGCTTTTCGTTGGGTATGCAAATGCAGGCAGGCGCAGAGCGGTTTGGTGCAAAAACAGAATACGGCGAAGTGCTTTCCGTGGATCTGCTTCCCGAGATCAAAAAAATCATTACGGATTCGGGCGAATATTTTTCCCGTACCGTTGTTATTGCAACGGGCGCGGCTCCGAGAGTGCTTGGCGTTGAAAATGAAGAAAATCTGATTGGCAGAGGCGTTCATTATTGCGCGCATTGCGACGGCAGATTTTATAAAAATAAAACCGTCATGGTTGTCGGCGGAGGAAATTCCGCAGTTTCGGATGCGCTCTATCTTTCCCGACTTGCCAAAAAAGTGTATCTCGTCCATCGCAGAGATACGCTTCGCGCAACCAAAATTTATCATGATCCGTTGATGAAAGCCGAAAACGTGGAATTCATTTGGGATTCAGCGGTGGTTGAACTGCTTGCCGACGGAAGATTGAACGGTGTGAAAGTAAAAAATCTGAAAACGGAAGAAGAAAGAGAAGTTTCTTTGGATGGTCTTTTCATCAGTATTGGCAGAAAACCCGTGACGGAACTTTTCGGAAATGCGCTTGCTTTGGACGAAGCGGGCTATATCATTGCCGATGAAACGACGAAAACCAATATTTCGGGTGTATATGCGGTCGGTGACGTTCGCACCAAAGCGCTTCGCCAAGTCATTACGGCAGCTTCCGACGGCGCGGTCGCGGCACACTTCGCAGAAGAATATTGCAACCTGATACAAAAATGAAATAAATCCATAATATAAAAAACGCATTGGAGCTCCGATGCGTTTTTGTTTTATATCGAATCATTTTTCAAAATTATTCACTTAAATTGTGAACAATTTGTAAAAATTTCAAAAAAGTTGAAACTTTTTGCCCTCCAAATAAGATTATATATTATAGAACTGTTTTTATTTTTCGGAATTTTTTGATTACACAAATAAAAATGATTTTTGGGAGCAAAAACAAAATATTTTGAATGAAAGGATTTTTTAATATGACATACTAGCATTTTACAAAAGGTAAATACTGAATCAACACGAGTTCGATGGAAAGATCAATGATTGTTTAGATTGACTTTTTTCTTGATTTGCAAGAAAAAAGTTTCAAAAAAGAAGCAAACAAGCTTGGGCAGCTTGACCGTCTGTGCAAACTTGTAGCTATGTGCTTACGATGAACTTATAAAAATCAAGACGCAGGTATGCTTAATTCTCCCTAAAACGGTCGAATTAAGCAAGATTTC
>SVRL01000101.1 GCA_015064845.1 Oscillospiraceae bacterium
TTACGAAGGTAACGAGAAAAGCCGTCGTGTACAGGAAAAGCTGGGATTCGTCTATCAGCGCAAAACCGAGGGGATCGAAGTGCCGCTTCTCGGTGAAACCCGCACAGGGCACTCCAATCTTATGACAAAAGAGCTTTGGAAGAAGTTCGGCAGTTGCATCAACAAAAGAAATTGCTCGATAGATTAAAGTCAGAAATTGATACGGAGTAGCAAAGAAAAGGCTAAACGAAAATCGAAAACGGCGGTTCTCCGGAGTAGGGAACCGCCGTTGTTTTACAAAAATAAAATTATTTCAAAAACATTCTTTTATGATATCCATTCTTTCCAGACTTTTGGGAGCATCCGAGCCGTGTCGCCTGCCGTCATCGCAATCGGTGTATATTCTTCTGCGGCAAGCTCGCCTGCCATGCCTGCAAGATAAGCGCCCAGCGCTACCGTGCGCGGAGAATATTCCATATAGCCGAAAAGTCCCGAGAGGACACCCGAAAGCACGTCGCCGCTACCTGCCGTTGCCATTCCGGCGCTTCCTCTGTCGCAAATATAGGTCAAATCTCCATCTGTCACAACGGTGGAAGTACCTTTCAGGAGCAATATCACGCCGTATTTGCGAGCGAACGTCTTCGCATATTCTACGGGATTTTCTGAAATTTCTGCTGTGGGTACATTCGATATGCGTTCAAATTCCTTTGGATGAGGAGTTAAAACTACGCGACAAGCTGTATTTGTAAGCAGACTTTTGTCCATATGAGCGAGCGTATTCAATCCATCGGCATCGATGATCAGCGTAAGCGCTTTTTCTGATAAGATATATTCGAGTATTTTGGCATTTTCTTCGCTTTTTCCCCATCCCATGCCGATGGAAAGCGCGGAAAGTCCTGTAAGTGCGCTGTCTATGGCGATTTTATCAAAAAGCATATGTCCTGCTTGATCGGCAAGCGGCAGGAGTGTTTCTTCAAGTACATAAGGAGCAACTGCCGTCGCAATGCTTTCGGGTATGATAATTTTTGCCACACCGCATCCGGAACGGAGTGCAGAAGCGCCCAAACCGGCAAGCTTTGCTGCTCCGGAATATTCACGGCAACCGCCCATGATGCCAACGTATCCGTAAGTTCCCTTGTTGGAATTATTTACACGCGGTTTGATATACGGCAAAAAATCTTCTTTTTCCGCAAGAATCGCATATTCGCCTCGGATCTCTATGCCGATGTCGATATTTTTCTTCTCATGCATAACGTCTTTTGCCATACCGAGAAAATGTCCATACTTAAAGCTTCCCACGGAAACCGTAAGATCGGAGCGTACGCATTTTGCACCCGTACCACTGTCTGCCGAAAGACCGCTGTTGATATCCGCACTTACGACATAAGCATTACTTTCATTTATTTTATTGATGATGACGGCGGCAAGTCCGCGTGCCTCACCATGAAAACCCGTGCCGAAAATGCAGTCCAGTATCGTATCAAAACCCGAAAAATCTGTTTCTTCCGTACATTTTTCTGTTTTGATGCCCATCTTGACACACATATCAAAATAATATTTCCCACTTTCCGAAAACTTTTCGGAAAGCAAAAAAACAGTTGCATCGCCGCCATTTTCGTGCAGAAGCATTGCCACCACAAATCCGTCGCCTGCATTGTTGCCGGAGCCACAGACGATTGCCGTTTTGCCCCAAGCATTGTGGCTTCGGTAAATTCCTTCGCCTGCGCGATACATCAGCTCCACGGAGCCGGTAACGTTTTTGCAGGTATATTCATCGCTCTCACGCATCACGCGTGAGGAAACTATCTTTTCCATATAAAACCTCTTAACTGACAATATTATTTCATTTTTAGGCTTACGGTATCTCCGTTATCCTCCAAAAGACAAAATTCGGGCCGCTCAAAAAGGCTCTTATTCGGTGTATGATATGTAAAATAAGTATTTTTTCCGTCAGAGAAGATCATCCCGTGCCCACCGTCATTTGTTAAAAGCGGTATTTGATGTTCAAATTCTGTTCCCAATGTTCCGTCTTTGAATTTAACCACGAATTCCGCGTATTTTCCTTTGATAAACGATGACCATATCATAAAAAGTTCACCTGTTTTGGAGCGGTACATAAAAGGGCCGTCGGTAACGTAGTGATCGATCTTTACGGGCTCGGCAAGCTCATACGAGGAGGCGCAAAACAGTGTCACGATCTCCCCCTCCGTTGCGGAGAGGTCTTTATTTAACCTTGCATAGCATATTGTACCATCTGTGATCTGTGTATGCTCATGACAGAAAACAAAATACGGTATACCTGTTTCATCAACATACAAGGTTCCGTCGAGACATTCCCATTCGTTCGGCGTCAGTGCCCCTTTGCTGCACGGAACGAAAGGTCCCATAAGACTTTCGGATTGCATTGAATACGTGCCATGTAAGCCGTTTTTCTGTGTAAACGTAGCAAACATATAATATTTTCCATTATGCTTGTGCACCTCCGGTGCCCAGTTTACACCGTCATTCAAATCATATTTTTCCGAATCAAAACACGTGAAAGGTTCGCTCCAATGGTTCAGATCATCGGAAATATATACGTCAAAACCACCGGTACGATAACCGAAATCCTTTGCTCTCGTTCCGTAAAGATAATATTTCCCGTTCTCATATACCACAAAAGGATCACGAATATTGATTTGTTCTTTTTTCATAGTGATTACCTCGCTTTTTTGTCTTTGATATAGTTTATCACAAATTCACGTTTAAGTCAACTTGATGTGAATTTTTGTCTGAGAATGTTAAGTGGACTTTTTTGGAAAAATAATGAAAAGGTATTGGCAAATTTTAGTACGTGCGGTAAATATTGGTGTAAATTAAAAAGCGTTCGGATGGTTTAAAATTTCCGGCATCATCATAAAATTCTCTTAAATGATGTGTTTGGTCGCGTTTTTTGAATAAAGATCTGTTTGTTTAAAAACTTTGGCGGGATTTATAAAAAACCTTGCTTTATTTCATTTTTTGTGCTATAATTGAAACCGCAAACAAAATGGCGGTAATCGTCATTTTTCAGAAGAGGGTATGAACATGTATAGAATTGTTGATAAAAAAGTATTGAATCCCACGGTGGTTCAGCTTCAGATCGAAGCGCCTCTCGTGGCAAATAAGGCTCGTCCGGGACAGTTCATCATTTTAAGAGTGGATGAAGACGGCGAGAGAATCCCGCTTACCGTTGCGGGTGTTGATAAGAAAAACGGAACGGTAAAAATTATATATCAGATCGTTGGTTCTACGACAGAGAAGCTTTCGCACAAAGAAGCCGGAGATTATCTTCAGGATTTTGTCGGACCGCTCGGAGTGGCAACGCATTTGGATGGATTGAAAAAGGTATGTATCGTTGGCGGCGGTGTCGGTTGTGCGATTGCCATGCCGATTGCGGAGGCACTGCACGAAATGGGAGCGAACGTTACGAGTATTATCGGGTTCAGAAACAAGGATCTGGTGATTCTTGAAGAGGAATTCAAAGCTTGTTCGGATACGTTTCGCATGATGACGGATGACGGTTCTTACGGTGAAAAAGGAAATGTGACTGCGCCTTTGAAAGAAATGCTGGAAGCAGGGGAAACATTTGATATGATTATTACCATCGGTCCGCTGATTATGATGAAATTCGTCGTTGCAACAGCAAAACCTTTCGGAACACCCGTAACCGCTTCCATGAACCCTATTATGATTGACGGTACGGGCATGTGTGGCGGTTGCCGTCTGACACTCAATGTGGATGGTAAGAAAGTAACGAAATTTGCTTGTGTTGACGGTCCTGATTTCAACGGATATGAGATTGATTTTGACGAGGCAATGGCAAGAGGCAGAATGTATTTCGGCTTTGAGCGTCATAAACATGAAGAAACCTGCAACCTTTTCGCAAAGGAGGTGCAGTAAGATGGCAAAATTCAATATGAGTCTTAAAAGAAATGCAATGCCTGCGCAGGATGCGCAAATTCGCGCGCATAACTTCGATGAAGTTGCGCTCGGCTATACGGAAGAAATGGCGATTGATGAAGCAAACCGTTGCTTGAATTGCAAGAATATGCCTTGTGTGGCGGGTTGTCCCGTTAAAATTCATATTCCCGAATTTATTGCTAAGATAAAAGAAGGGGATTTTGAAAGCGCATATCAGATTATTTCGAAATCTTCTTCGCTTCCTGCCGTTTGCGGTCGTGTTTGTCCGCAGGAGGTACAGTGTGAATCCAAATGCGTAAGAGGCATCAAGGGTGAAAGTGTCGGTATTGGCAGACTGGAACGCTTTGTTGCCGATTGGCATAATACGTATTGCGCCGAAGAACCCATCCATCAGGAAAATAACGGACATAAGGTCGCTATCGTTGGCTCAGGACCTTCCGGTCTGACTTGTGCGGGAGATCTTGCAAAGAAAGGTTATGAAGTAACCGTTTATGAAGCGTTGCATACCGCAGGGGGTGTTCTTGTTTACGGTATTCCCGAATTCCGTTTGCCGAAAAAGATCGTTGCCAAAGAAATTGATACGCTCAAAAAACTCGGTGTCAAGATTGAAACGAACGTCGTAATCGGTAAAACATTGACCATTGATGAATTGTTTGAACAGGGTTTTGAAGCTGTGTTCATCGGTTCCGGTGCAGGACTTCCCAATTTTATGGGTATTCCCGGAGAATCTCTTTGCGGCGTATATTCTGCAAATGAATTTCTTACGAGAAGCAATCTGATGAAATCCTATCTTGAAAATTCCGATACACCGATTATGAAAGGCGGTAAGGTGGCTGTCGTCGGAGGCGGTAACGTTGCAATGGATGCCGCGAGAACTGCGCTTCGTCTCGGTGCCGAAAAGGTATATATTGTTTACCGTCGATCCATGGAGGAGCTTCCCGCAAGAAGGGAAGAGGTTGAACATGCCGAAGAAGAAGGCGTGGAATTCCGTTTGCTTTGCAATCCCGTTGAGATTCTTGGCTATCATAATCCCGAAAACGCACGAGATCCCAAAAACGGCTTTGTTACAGGTATGACATGTGTCAAAATGGAGCTTGGCGAACCGGATGAAAGAGGAAGACGCCGTCCCGTCGTTGTGGAAGGAAGCGAATTTACGATTGATGTGGATACCGTGATTATGTCAATCGGTACTTCTCCTAACCCCTTGATCAAATCCACTACCAAAGGTCTTGAAGTAAACCGCCACGGCGGTATTGTCGTCAATGAAGACGGTCTTACCTCTCGCAATGCCGTATATGCGGGTGGTGATGCCGTGACTGGCGCAGCTACCGTTATTTCCGCTATGGGAGCAGGAAAAACTGCGGCAAAGGCAATTGACAAGGCTTTAATCAAGTAAAAATCAATTAAAAATGCAAAAACGGCGGTTCTCAAAAACAAAGAGGATCGCCGTCATTTTTATCTCAAAATTAATGCCGAAACAGGGAGATATTTAGGTATCCAACGTGAGTTCGATGATAAAATAAACGGGAATTTAGCGTATTTCCTCGAAAGGAAATACGCAGTGATATTTGCCTACGGCAAGTGATATTGTGCTTTCGCACAGTGATATTCTGAAAGAGTGATATTCGCCTGACGGCGA
>SVRL01000102.1 GCA_015064845.1 Oscillospiraceae bacterium
TGGGGATGAACTTGTAAAAATAGCAGGAAATCTTGCTTAATTCGACCGTTTCAGGGAGAATTAAGCATACCTGCGTCTTGATTTTTATAAGTTCATCGTAAGCACATAGCTACAAGTTTGCACAGTCGGTCAACCTGCAAGGTTGTTTGCTTCTTTTTTGGAACTTTTTTCTTGCAAATCAAGAAAAAAGTGAATCTAAACAAGCATTTATCTTTCCGACGGTCTTGCATTATTTCAATTTTTTTGTATTCTATTGACATGAAAAAATTTCCATGTTATACTAAAAATGCGCATACAAGATGCAAATAAAGAAAAATATTGTCCGATAAGGAGGAACGTTATGAACGGTATAGAGCGTACGCTTTGTGAATGGATGGCGGCAACCGCCTGGACGATGGAAAAACCGAAAGCTTACGGCGCTTTTCATTTGATTTTTACGTTTGTCGGCGTGGTGGTCTGCATTTTGTTGGCAAGAAAACTGCGTCACGTCAGCGAGCGCGGCAATCGTATTGTTTTATTCAGCGTTGGTTTTTTTCTCGTTTTGACGGAGATTTATAAGCAACTGTTTTATTGTTATTATATCGGAAACGGCAGTTATCAGTGGTGGATCTTTCCGTTTCAGCTTTGCAGCGTTCCCATGTACCTTTGTCTTTTTGCTTCTGTTTTGAAAAAAGGAAAAATTCAAAGCGGAATGTTTTGCTTTATGACCACTTATAATCTGTTGGGCGGAATCATGGCTTTCATTGAGCCGTCGGGTATTGTTCATGAATATTGGACGTTGACTTTACATGCTTTTATCTGGCATATGCTGTTGATTTTTGTCGGCGCATATCTGATTGCTTCGGGACGTTTTGCGAAAACGAAAAAAGAATTTCTTTCGGCAACGGTCGTTTTTCTGGTGCTTGCCGTGATTGCGTTTTCCATCAATCTGATTTTTTGGGATGTATCAAACGGCTCCATCAATATGTTTTTCGTCGGTCCCAAAAATTCTTCTTTGGCTGTATTCAAGCAGATTTCCGAAAAATTCGGCTGGTATGTCAGCACGCTTTTGTATGTTCCAACCGTTTGTCTGGGCGCGTTTCTCGTCTTTTTGCCTGCTTATCTTTATAACAAAAAGAAAGAGAAAACAAATGAAAACGAAAAGGAAGAAACGCTTTGTAAACAATGCTGAACGAAAAAACGAAAACTTCTTCAAAAGAGGAGGTTTTCTTTTTTTGGTGCGCTCAATACCCTGAATGTAAGGGCGATTAGAAAGATAAACGGGAATTTATGGGTGTAATAGTTGTGAGCGGTGTCTCTCCCTCAGTCAGCTTTGCTGACAGCTCCCTCGTCAGAGGGAGCCTTGAATTGCCTCCCTCTGACGAGGGAGGTGGCGCTACAGAGAAGCGTTGCTTGTCTGTGGCGTCGGAGGGAGAGATAACGGTAAACAATCATTTACCTTTCCGGCTCCGTTATTGATTGATGGAAATTTTCACGCCGTTGACTTCCACGCTGTCGTCTGCGCGAATGAGAATATATTTCACGCCGTCAATGATACGTGTGCGGATCAGATCGCCACGTTCGCCGTTGACTTTGATGGAAACGTCAGCAGTGCTGACTTCAATTTGTTTGTTGGCGAGATTCACGGCGCTGATTTCGGTATCTTCACCGAAAACCTCGTCAAAACGTTCTTCAAACGAGCGGATTTTTTCTTCGGGAACACTGCACGCCGTCAGAACGTCTTTCACGTTTTCTTTTTTGAGCGTCAAAGGTTCGGGATTTTTTGTGTTTTTATGTTCTTCAATCATTTCCGTGATTTCCGAATGAACGGCTTTTACGATATTCATGTTGCAATCTTCGCCAATGGATTCGCTGAGAATGGATTGAAAGGTTTCCTTTTGTTCCGTGGCAGGCATGGGCGGTGTTTCCGTACCGAAAAGCGTTTGTACGAAAGCTTCCTGAGAGTCGGAAACGTTGCGTGTGTAATAAAGGGATTGATAAATGTTTGCGGTTCTGTCGTCAAAAGCAGGGAACATGAAACCGAGTTCGGGCGCACCGACTGCCCAATCGGGACGGATGTTGCAGAATTTTTTCTCGTGCGCATGATAACCGAGCGCGGCTTTCGTCAGCTTCACGGGACAAATTGCGCAAACGAAATAAGAAAAAATTTCTCTGGATTCATCTTCTTTTTCGCCGTCTTTGGAAAAAGAGGGAACGTCGTATGTATCGTTTGCCAGAAGAATCAGATATGCGCCTTCCAAAATCACGCTGGAACGTACCTTTTCATAAAATTCTTTTATGGCAGTATCATCGGAAAGACCGCTTTTTCGGAGCGTTGTCAAAAGCTTGTGTTCTTCGGATTCCAGAACCTGTTGCGTGGAAAATTCAATGTCAATCAAATTTTTACCCTGTGTTCCCGAAAGAATTTTTTTCAAACGCGCTAAAATATCTTCCGTTTGTTCGGGAGAGATCAATCCGAGCGATTCATAAAAATCGGTAACGATCTCATGAGATTCATTGACATAACAGCCTCGGATTTTGGAAATGTTCGTTTTATCGGGACGGAAACGGCGGCGGATTTCCGCAATTTCTTTTTCGTTCATATCATAAACCTGCCTTATTTTTTCAATATTTTTGCTTGCGATGGAAAGATAAATGGGAATTTACGGGCAAAAAAAGTTTCTGAAATTTCCGTCAGCGTACAAACGAATGCCACGCACTGTCATTCTGGAGCGAAGTGAAACGGAGCGTACACGCATTTATGCGTGTGGAATCATCGTCGCAAAACCAAACTAACTTTCAAAAGAATCTTATCTTTTGCTATGAGATTCTATCGGGACTGCGTCCCTCCAGAATGACAGCAAAAAGGGATACTTTTTTCCACAGACAGAATCCTTTGCAGACTTTGTATTAAGATAAACAATCATTGATCTTCCATCAAAACTAAAAAGTATTATATCATCGAAAATCAAATTTGTAAAGAATAAAAATGATTTTTCGGCAGGATTTGCAGAAAACGCCTGAAAATATTTATGGATATTCTTTGAAATCCTATTGAATTTTGGCAGAAAAAATGATATACTGATATTTGATATCATTCAAGTAAATTAGGATGAAAATTATTTTAATAGAGAAAAGAGATAGATGAAAATGAAAAATTACAGAATGGAAACCAAATGCGTGCAAGGTGGTTATCGCCCGGGCAACGGCGAACCCCGTCAGATTCCGATCGTGCAAAGCACGACCTTCAAATATGAATCCAGCGCAGACATGGGTAAACTTTTTGATCTGGAAGCATCGGGATATTTTTATTCCCGTTTGCAGAACCCCACTTGTGATACCGTGGCGGCAAAAATTTGCGAAATGGAAGGCGGTACGGCGGCAATGCTGACCTCTTCGGGACAGGCGGCAAATTTCTACACCGTGTTCAATATCGCCAATTGCGGCGACCACGTGATTGCAAGCTCCGCGATCTACGGCGGTACGTATAATCTTTTTGCCGTTACCATGAAGAAAATGGGCATTGAATTTACTTTTGTACAGCCTCATGCCACCAAAGAAGAATTGCAGGCGGCATTCCGTCCGAATACGAAAGCCGTTTTTGGCGAAACCATTGCCAATCCCGCGCTGAATGTATTGGATATTGAAACCTTTGCCGAGGTTGCTCATGCAAACGGCGTTCCGCTCATCATTGATAATACCTTTGCAACCCCCATCCATTGCCGTCCTTTTGAATGGGGCGCAGATATCGTAACCCATTCCACCACGAAATATATGGACGGACACGGCGCGGCAGTCGGCGGCTGTATCGTTGACAGCGGTAACTTCGATTGGAAAGCGCACGCGGAAAAATTCCCGGGACTTTGCACGCCCGACGATAGCTATCACGGCATTACGTACGTGGAACGCTTCGGAAAAGAAGGC
The DNA here is from genome assembly GCA_015064845.1 of Oscillospiraceae bacterium. GTDB lineage: Bacteria > Bacillota > Clostridia > Oscillospirales > CAG-272 > QALR01. Next base: position 3,904 of record SVRL01000102.1, read on the forward strand.
GCATTCATTACCAAAGCCACCGCGCAGCTGATGAGAGATTTCGGCAGTACGCCTTCTCCGCAGAGCGCCTTTATTCTGAATCTCGGCTTGGAAAGTTTGCATGTCAGAATGAAACGTCATTTTGAAAATGCGCTTGCCGTTGCCACTTATCTGGAAAAACACGAAAAAATTTCTTGGGTTCGTTTCCCCTCGCTCCCTTCGGACAGTGAATACGCATTCGCACAGAAATATATGCCCAACGGTACCTGCGGCGTTATCAGCTTCGGTGTGAAAGGCGGCAGAGAAGCGGCAGAGCGCTTTATGGGACAGTTGCGCATTGCGGCAATCGAAACGCACGTTGCCGATGCAAGAAGTTGCTGTTTGCACCCTGCAAGCGCAACACACCGCCAGATGTCCGATGCAGAGCTTACCGCGGCGGGCGTATCTCCCGATCTGGTTCGTCTGTCCTGCGGTCTGGAAAACAGTGAAGACTTGATCGAAGATATCGCGGCGGCGCTCGAAACGATTTAACTTTTTGAGAAAGGAAACAGAAAACCTTGCCGATTCGCATACCCAACGAGCTTCCCGCAACCAAAACGTTGACGGAAGAACACATCTTTGTTATGACGGAAACCCGCGCGAGAACGCAGGATATCCGTCCGTTGCAGATTCTTCTGCTGAATTTAATGCCGACGAAAATCGACACGGAAACACAGCTTTCCCGTCTGCTCGGCAATACACCCTTGCAGGTGGAGCTGACGTTGCTTCACACCAAAACACATCAGTCTAAAAATACAGCCAAAGAGCATTTGCTTGCTTTCTATAAAGTTTTTGATGAAATCAAAGACCGAAATTTCGACGGTATGGTCATCACGGGTGCGCCCGTGGAGAATCTCGCGTTTGAAGAAGTGGAATATTGGGACGAGCTTTGCGAAATTATGGAATGGAGTAAAACCCACGTTTACAGTACTTTTCATATTTGCTGGGGCGCGCAAGCGGGACTGTATTATCATTACGGTATACAGAAAAAGAAGCTTCCCGAGAAGATGTTCGGTGTCTTTTCCCATACCGTCAGAGAGAAAACTTCCATGCTGTTCCGCGGCTTTGACGATCAGTTTCCCGTTCCTCATTCCCGTCATACGACCGTTTCGGAAGAGGATATTCTTGCCGAACCTGCGCTGAAAATTCTTGCCGTTTCCGAAAAAGCAGGCGTTTATGCCGTGAAATCCAGAAATAACAGACAGATTTTCATTACGGGACATTCCGAATATGATCAGAATACCTTGGCAAAAGAATATTTCCGCGACGTCAACCTCGGAAAAAAGATTGCCGTTCCCGAAAATTATTTTCCCGATGATAATCCCGAAAATCCGCCCCTCGTAACGTGGCGCGCGCACGCAAACCTCTTGTATTCCAATTGGCTGAACTACTTCGTATATCAGACAACACCGTACGATATCACGGATATTTCCAAATAACATCATTTTTGCGTGTTCTCCGAAAGGGGAACACGTTTTTTCTTGGCAGAAGATGTGGAATACATAATGAGATAAACGGGAATTTATAAGCCTTCCCCAGCGGGGGAAGGGGGACCGCTTGCGGTGGATGAGGTGTTAATAAAAAAGTTTTGCTAACATCTGTCTGTTTGCGAAAACCGAAAGTAACGCCTCA
>SVRL01000019.1 GCA_015064845.1 Oscillospiraceae bacterium
GCATCCGGCAAATTGGATCTCCAAATGCTCATCTACTCAATCATCAATACCGTTATTCTCTGTCTGCCTCTTGGTATTGCAAGTTTGATCTTGACCATCCTTGCAAAAGATGCACCCACTGTGGAAGAAGAAGCAAAGAAGCTCAAAACAGCCAAAACCTGCAATATAATCGGTACGCTTATTGCCTGCACCATTGTTTTGATTTTTGTATTGTTTTGCATTTTCCTAGTCATTTTAGCAATCATTATGGTAATCGAGGATCCTTATTATCACTATTAATTTTCAATCCACATCATTAAATCTTCTTAAACATAAAAGCGGGTATTGCCCGCTTTTTAACATTTATTATAACTTTTTCTGATTTTTTGTATAAAAAGACAATTTTTTCAAGAATACGATTGACAAATGCAAAATATATTTATATAATAGTAGTATAGACTTTTTATTTTTACTTGAAATACATACAGAAGGAGATTTTTATCATGGCATATTGCAGCAACTGCGGCTATCAGCTTGAAGAAAACGCAAAGTTCTGCCCTGCTTGCGGTACGAAAACGGAAACGTCCGCCGAAACCCTCGCAGAAGAAGCACCCGTAACCGAAATCCCCACTCCCGTTGAATCCACAATCGAAACTCCCGCGCCCGCAAAGGCTTCCGGCGTTTTGAATATGCCTATGCTCATCTGGGCGATCATCAACTTGATTGCTTGTTGCATGCCTCTCGGCATTGCAGGCTTGGTTCTGACCATTATGGCAAAAGACGCTCCCTCTGAGACAGAAGAAGCAAAGAAACTCAAAACAGCAAAAACCTGCAACATCATCGGCTCCATCGGTGGCGTTATTTATATTCTGATTTGTTTTGTTTTGGGCGTTATCATCGGCTTGGCTGAATATCTTTAATCGGCAAAAGGACGGGTTTTCCCGTCCTTTTATATCGTTATTCCAAAATGAAAGGATGTTATTTTTGAAAAATTACTCTTTGCGTTTGCGGATTCTTATCGGCATCGGCATACCGTTTGGCATTTTGCTTTTGGCAATCTATGCGCTTTTAATCGGAAAAACGCCGCCCTGTTTGTTTTATGAGTTTACGGGATTATATTGTCCCGGTTGCGGCGCGGGCAGGTTTATGCTCTCTCTTTTACACTTGGATTTTTATGCCGCATTCCGTTATCAGCCGTTGCTTTTCATTTCTTTTCCCTTTCTGTCATACTATATCGCAAAACTCTATATCGCTTTTGTTTTCGGCAAAGATATTTTACCCTTTCCGAAAATCAAAAACCGTTGGTTCGGAATTACGGTAACCGTCCTTATCATTGCTTATTGGATTTTGCGTAACATTCCCGTTTTCCCCTTTACGCTTCTGGCACCGAATGCAGTATGAATTCTTGACAATATCAAATTTTGAATGCAAAAAGAGCAAAACTTTTCGTTTTGCTCTTTTTCTGTATTATTTGATAATATCGCCTACGCCGCTCAGAATATATTTCGGACGGTAGGGGAATTTATCCACGTCCTCTCTGGAGGTTACACCGCTGAGAACGAGAATAGTATCCACGTTGGATTCAATTCCGGCAATGATATCTGTATCCATCCTGTCTCCGATAAAGACGATTTCCGAACTGCGGCAATCAATTTTTTTCAGTCCGCGTCGCAACATCAAGGGGTTGGGTTTGCCCACAAAATATGCTTTTTTACCCGTTGCAATTTCGATGGGAGCAATCAGCGAACCCGTTGCGGGCATGATACCTTTTTCGGTTACACCCACGGTATCGGGATTTGCGCCGATCAGCTTTGCGCCCTTATTCACAAGCTCAATGGCTTTTTCAATCTTTTCAAAACAATACGTACGCGTTTCTCCGAGCACGACGTAGTCGGGATTAACGTCATTCATATAAATGCCCATATCATACATCGCTTTGGCAAGCGCCGCTTCTCCGATGACATACGCCGTACATCCGGGCGCTTGGCTATACAAAAATTCAGCCGTTGCCATCGCGCTCGTATAAAAATGCTCTGCGCCGACATTCAAGCCCATACGAGCCAGCTTCATACTCAGTTCATGCGGTGTACGCTCGGGACTGTTGGTCAGAAAAACGAATTTTTTATCGTTTTCAATCATCCAATTCACAAATTCCTTGACACCGTCCAAAATACGGCTTCCGTGATAGATCACGCCGTCCATATCACAGATAAAACCTGCTTTGTTCATAATTTCTTGCATAGCAATCTCCATTCCGCCGCCCAAACGGCACAAATTATATTTTCATTATATCAAAAAAACAAACAAATTTCAAGATGACATTCAAAGTTCTTCACAATATTGATTACCGATTTTTTGAAATAACATAAACAGAAAGCTCTATATCTAAAAAGACCCGCTCGCGGATATTACTCCGAAAGCAGGTCTTTTCGTTTTATAATGCGTTTACTTGGGAATCACAATATTTTTTGATCGGAAATCGCGTCTGCGGTTATCGTAGCCGGTGTTATCTTTATAAAGACGGACGGTTTTTTTCACGGTTTTGCCGCCACAGGTGGCTTCCACTTCGTAATCGCCGTAAAAACCGGTAAAATAAAACGTACCGTTGGCATTGCCGTTCAGATTGGTTCTCCATTCCTGATTGATAAGCGAATCCAATACGCGATAGACAGGTTTTTCCGTACAATCGTTACGGATAAGTCCCGAATGGAAACGGTTTTCATCTCCGAATGCCGTTTCATCGGCAAGATTCCACCAGACGATGGAATCGACGTATTTTCTGCCGAACCAAAGCTTGAAAAGACGTTTCGTCAGCTCCGCTTGCAGTTCTTCGTCCTCGGAATCATATCCGAAAGACGGAATGGAAATTTCGGAAACGGAAATCGGAAGTCTGAAATCCCCATATCTCTCAAATGCATCGAGGAGCTTCAAGGGATTGCAGGATTGATGCACCTGCGAAAACAGCTTTTCTTTTTCCCCGTTTGCATGGAATTGTATGCCAATTCCTTCGATGGGTGCGCCTTTGGCGAGATTTTCCTTGAGTGCCATATAATAATAACTGCGGAAACCGCTGTATTGCGTTTCTCCAAAGGTTTCGTGCATACCCTCATTCCAATACAAATTGGAATACGGAAAATATTTTTTGCAAAGATCAAACGCCCATTTTTCGTGGTCGGGTTCGTCCGTGATCTGTAAATTACGGCAGCCGAATCCTTTATAGCAATTTTTATAAATGCGGAACATTTCATTGATGACATCCACATCCAGAAAAGTGGTCGGATATCGCTCAGAAAGCGCTTTCAGACGACGGTCAATCTTGATTTTGATCTCTCTGCTGTCCTCTCCGATCCAATCGGGCTGAAAGGAATTGTAAACCAGACAATGCCCTTTCATGCGCAAGCCGTTTTCTTCACAGAATTTTACCGCCGAGTCCACGGGAGGTCTTCTATGAATATAAGACGAATTTTCCGCAAAACGAGGGGTTCCCTCTTCGGGTTCCAAAGTATCCCAATAAAGCGGAATCACTGCGTAATTGAACAGCTTCGTGAATTTTTCGCGGTAGACAAGACGGCGTTTTTCGTCGGGAAATTCATCCAGATAAAAAAGATTGCAACCAAACTTGAATTCGTGAGAAATCTGCTTGACGGAAATTTTCACATCGGAAAGAGGATTTCCGTTTTCATCTGTAAAAGAAAGACCAAACGCGCCTTTTCTGTTTTCTTCAATATCTCTTTCCAGTTTGGAATCGAGATAAAAGCCAAAGCGGTCAAACGCATCGATCAGCTTTTGTATTTCTTTTTTCTCTGACATAAAAGATTCCTTTCTTTATCGGCCGTGCTTCTTTATAAAAATAAGTATCAATGCAACACCGCAAATCACGAAAAAGATTGCCGAAATAATAATGAGCGCCACGGGAGAAATACCTTGCGCGGAAGGTTCGGACACCGAATCCGTTGATTCCGAGGAATCAACCGTACTTGCCGACGTTTCCTGTTTGGACTCCGTCGTCATCTGTTCGGAAGAGGAGCCCGTTGTTTCCTCGGGAGGAGGGGGCGGAGGAGGCGTTTCGGCAGTTCCGATGGAGGAACGGAGCGCCTCTGCACGCGCGGAAAGGTAATACCGCATAAAGCCAAGCGCCGTATCCTTCGTATTGTCGTACGGCGTTCCGTATTCCGCAAACTGAATGAATTTTACGGAGCTTTTATTCCCGCTTTGGGTAAGAAGCCATGAATGACCGTCATAAAGCTTCCATCTCGTTCTGTCCATTGCAACACCCTCGCAGATTTCATCGACACTTTCGGAAAACCATCCGTTTTCGGAAAGCACGGACTTTACGGCAGAATAAGCAACGGCATATTTTTGCGCAACCTCATATTGAAAATCCGCGTGTGACATCAGTTTCTTTCCGAAATCGCGGACATAATTCTGAAATACGCCTTCCTGCGCCCAGAGAAAAGAGGTATCGTCAAAGAAATATTTATCAAATTTGATATTGCCGAGCGTATTATCCAAGTCCCAAAGAGGTCCGTTATAAATTTTTGAAGTTTTTCCGTCTTGATCGGCATCCTTAAAGAAAAACATACTGCCGAGATATGCATCCCAGTTTTTCATCAATTCCTGCACGGTATATACGCCCGCAAAGCTTTCCATATCAATGTATTCGCTGTAATGAATACCCTTGCGGTTATATCCTGTTTCGGAAAATATCGCTTCTTCCATATCGGCAAACAATCCCGAGATATATTCCATCTCTTCCTTACTTGCATATTCGGGAGATTTTACGGCGTAAATCAAACCGCTTTCGGTGGTAAAGTGGCAAGGCTCCTGTTCTCCGCGGAAATCCAATTCCACGAGATAACCGCCCGTAATATCAGCAGGAGATTTCACACCTTCACAATAGGTATATTTTGTCAAAATCGTTTCATTGATGAGCTTTCCGCTCTTCACCGTAACGATACGGGAATCTTCAAGATCAATATCGGGATTTGCCTTTTCCGTTGCTTTTTCCAGATCTTCGATATCTATGCGGTTTCCGTCGATCTGCACTTTTTCGCAAAGCATATACATACCGCGGTATTCTCCGTCAATATAAAGATTGACGAAGCGGTAATCAATATTGTATGGAATATCCAGCACGTCGCCGAGATGAAAACCGAGCGCATTATGGAGCATGGATTGGTCGGTATAATTGGCAAGCAAAATCCACGTTTTTGCTTTTCCCATACCGAAAAGATCCGTTTTGGAATCAAGCTTGATCTGATACGGCTTTTTCAAATAGGTAAACGTCGCGTTTCCTCTGCCCTTGATCTCACTTTTTGTCTGTGCCGCGCTATCGCTGTATTCCGTTTTACCTTGATCGTCAAGAATCAGAATTTCAGATTTTTTATCTCTCGTTTCCTTGTTTACATCGATCGAAGGCAGTCCGATGGAAGTCTGCACGAAAACGGAGCCGAGCTTGGTGTCGTGATAAAACGTGTAATGCTCCGTCTTTCCGCCGAAGATCAAGGCGAATCGGTAACATTCCGCGCCCCGTTCATCCGTTGTTTTTGCAAGCGTAATGTCCAGCGTTTCGCCTGCTTTCAACGTACCGTAAAAGCTCTTGTTTTCTCCGCTGTATGAAATTTCGCCTTCATAAGAAAATTTGATTTTTGTAATATCCACAGCAGGAGGAAGATAAAAATTACGGTCCGTCGGGAAAATTTCAAGGTTTTCTCCGCTTTCAGCAGTCCAAACAACGGCAATATCCGTCTGCGGTTCGGCAGAAATAACCAAAGAACATCCGAGAACCATCAGAAAGACCAAACCGAAAATCATAAATATATTCTTTTTCATTGATGACATCCTTTCTTTCATTTTTTACCGGAAATCTCCGTCTGCATACCGTCGTATGCAACCAAAAAACCGTAATCCTTCACAAGTTCTTCCACAACGTGCTGAAGCGGATTTCCGTTATGCGAAAAATGATTGACGATTTCAACCGTATTTTCATCAATCGCTCCCATTTTCATCAGGCGGTCATGAACCCTTCCGATATTACTGATACCCATATGGCCGCCTTTGTCGCTGTAAGAAATATTCACATTGGTACAGTCGTAGCTTACGCAATCGAAACGGATTCCTTCTTTTTCAATATATTGAAAAACCTCGTCGTAAAAATAACCGGTATCGTGTGCGTAAAGCAAGGTAGCATCTTTTCCGCAGATCACATAAATGAAAGGTTCCTCCGCAGGATCATCCATATGTCTTGCGGGAAGCGCGGTTACGGTATACTCGCCGACAACGGTGGGCTGATAGGGAGAAATCTTATGTACGTCAATGTGTTTGACGTTGGGAACCTGTTCAATCTTTCGAATCGCACCGGCACCGCAGTATACGCCAAGTGTTCCTTCGCGCATTTCATGAGCAAAAGGAGAATGTCTCATCTCAAACTCAGCCGGATACAAATGATCACCGTGAGGATGCGTGATCAGCAGATTTTTAATTAAATCCCCCTCAATCCCATTCGTCAAAAAGTGAAAATAGGTATCTGCGGGAAAATCGATCAAAAGATCATCGTTGACCATTGCCTGTGAACGTGTGCGAATATTTTTTCCGCCAAGCTTTCTCGCTTCTTTACAGTACGCACAGTTGCAGAATACCGCAGGCATACCCTCCGCCGCCGCTGTTCCCAAATATGTCAGTTTCATAGCTTTAACCTCGTTTCTTCGATATTACTGATTATTCTACCCAAAGCACCATTTCCAGAATGCGTTTTGCGCAAACGGCCATTTCATCACGGGTAATCAAGCCCTTTTCATAAGGTTCTTTCAGCTGTCCGCGTTGACTTACGGGCATACGGATATCATTCCCCGCTTTCACTTCCTTATAATGCTCTGCCGTATTGCTCCAGTCTGTTGTGAGCATACCGTTATAACCCCATTCTCCGCGCAAAATGCCTTGCAAAAGTTCTGCGCTTTCGGAAGTATGCACACCGTTGATGCGATTATAGGACGTCATGATCATTTTCGGAGAGGATTCCTTGACGCAGATTTCGAAACCTTTGAGATAAATCTCTCGCAAAGCGCGTTCGGACATCACGGAATCGCTTTCGTGGCGGTTGGTTTCCTTATTGTTTGCGGCAAAATGCTTCGGTGTGGCAACCACTTTTTGTGATTGGATGCCGCGCACCATTGCCGCCGCCATCTTTCCCGCAATCAGAGGATCTTCGGAATAATATTCAAAGTTTCTTCCGCAGAGAGGACTTCTGTGAATATTCAGCGCAGGCGTCAGCCAGATTTGAATATTGTTTTCCTTGCATTCCATTGCGCCCGCTTTTCCAATCTCTTCCACCAAAGGTATATTCCACGTGCAGGCAAGCGCGGTGGCAACGGGAAATGCCGTCGTACGGATTCCGCGCTGTTGATGCAAACGAAGTCCTGCAGGACCGTCCGCAGTAGCGATGGGAGGAATACCGTATTTGTTACGGAAGCCGCCCATGGTTCCCGTATTGCAGACACCGGTATCGGGATGTCCGACAAGCACATCCGTCAAATCTTCATCGGAAAGTTGCGAAATAAAAGCATCCAGCGTATTTTTTCCATGCGCAACGGTATAAAGTCCAAAAGGTTTTTCCGAGGGCTTATATTCGTTGTGATAATTTACGGGGAAGGTTTTTGCGGATTCTTCCGAAGAAGGAACTTCCCGGTAAGTACCGTTTGCAAGCAAACGTTTTTCCAAGGTTTTCGGCGCGCAGTAAGAGTTCAGTTTTTCCGTTACGATATCGGTTTCGGCAACGAATTTATAATCAAGACAAACGTGATCGCGCACGGAAGTACCGACGAAAATACGATATTCTCCCTTTTCCAAAACGTAAGCGTTCTTTTCCACATCTCCCATATCGTCATAGCTTGCCATATCGGAAACGGCAAAAGAAAGGCTTATTGTCGCAGATTCGCCCGGTTGCAAAAGAGGTGTTTTTGCAAATGCGGCAAGCGCAATGCTTTCTTTGCTGATTTTTCCTTCGGGCGCGCTGTAATAAACCTGAACAACTTCTTTTCCCGCACGCGTGCCCGTGTTTTTCACATCCGCGCTGACAAAAATACGCTGTCCGTTTCCACCCGCGTAAAGATTGAAGATTTCAAAATCCGTATAAGTCAGACCGTAGCCGAACGGATAAACAACGGCATCCCGTTTACCCGGAACCGTTTCAAAATAACGGTAACCGACAAAAATATCTTCCGTATATTTTACATAATCGACAGATTCATGGAAGCCTGCGGAAGACGGATAATCCTCAAACTCTCTTGCGCAGGTATCGACAAGCTTACCGGAAGGTGCATCGTCCCCCGTCAGCATATCCGCTGCGGCAAGGCCTCCCTCCATACCGCCCTGCCAAAGTAAAAGCGCGGCTTTCACGCGGTCTTCATCCGCAAACCATGAAGTATCGATCATCGCGCCGACGTTGAGCAAAACAACGACGTGTTCAAAATTTTCAAGAACGGCTTTGACCATTGCTTTCTCGCCGTCCTCCAATTCAAAATATTTGTTTTCATCATCGTTATGTTTATCGTATCCCTCGCCCGAAAATCTACAGATCGTAATGACAGCCGTATCCGTATATGCTGCGGCAGCACGCAAAATAGCTTCGGGGATTTCGGGTTCGCTCAGTCTGCCGTTCTCTCCCCCGTTTTTATAGGCGTTCGTAACGTAATCTGTATAAAAAAGAGAAAGCGAATCGAAAACGTCAATCTTGTTCCCTTTTAATTTCAATCCCTCATAAATATTGCGTACATACGGAGTGAAAACATCACCGGAACCGCTTCCGCCCTTTACGTAATCGATCTGCGCCTTTCCGAACACTGCAATTTTCTTCCCGTGAGGAAAAGGCAGAAAATGATTCTTGTTTTTCAGTAAAACCGTACCTTCGCAAGCCGCGCTTCGGGAAAGCTCCACGTGTCTTTCACAAGCGGTAATACAAGAACGGTTATTACCCAAAGGGATACAAGGGGTAAATTTCGCCCGTGTCCATTTTTCCATCGGATATTTCATAACATAACTCCTTTATGATATTTATATAAATTGATACTTTGATTTTAGCAGAAAATGCATGGATTTGTCAACATCGGACGTTGCTTTTTCTCCCATTTCCTTTATTATTTTTTTAAAACAAAAAAATCAAAAAAATTCTCAAAAACCTATTGCATTTTCAAAACGTCTGTGATATAATATTGTCGTTTGCGAGCATAATTTTAGGAGGTTTTTGAAATGGCACATTCCATCCGATCAAAGCACATTCTCCTGCACCCGAAAAAATCGGGACAGAAAGGAGCTTTTTCCCGTGTACTCCTTCATGCGGCCCTTACCGTTCGTAATTTTCTGCGTCAGAATACCGTTCTTGCGATTGCTCTGGCGGCGGCATTTGTCACGTCCCTCGTGATTCCGCCCGATGCCGAGTATCTCGGTTATTTTGACTTCAAGACACTGACTTGTCTTTTCTGTACACTTGCTTGCATTTGTGCCCTTCGCAATATTCGTTTTTTCGTTACGCTCGCAAGACGCATCATCAAGCTTTGCAAAAACGCAAAGCTCTGCGTCCTTACCTTGGTATACATCACCTTTATCGGCTCGATGTTCCTCGCTAACGATATGGCACTTCTCACGTTTCTGCCGCTTGGATTTATGGTTTTGCAATCGGCAAAGCAAGAGAAATATATGGCATTCGCCTTCGTTATGCAAAATATTGCCGCCAATCTCGGCGGTATGCTGACACCGTTCGGCAATCCTCAAAACCTTTACATATATTCCAAGTTCAATATCCCCACAGGCGAATTTATGAGCATTATGCTGTTGCCGTTTTTGGTTTCCATTGCGGTCATCACACTTTGCTGCGTGATTTTCGTCAAATCCGAGCCTTTGGCTATTGAAAACGATGATATTGTGATCAACCGTCCCCGCGCGATGATCTATCTTGCGCTTTTTGCGCTCTCCGTTGTCATCGTCTTTCGCTTAATTCCCTATCAGATCGGTCTTGTTCTGGTTCCGCTCGCGCTCATATTCCTTGACCGCGATGCGCTGAAAAAGGTCGATTATCCGCTTTTGCTTACATTCTGCGCATTTTTCGTGTTCGCGGGCAATATGGCAAGAATCCCCTTCGTTCAGGAATTTTTCGGATGGCTTCTCGAAAAGAACACGCTTCTTGTAAGCGCGCTTTCGTGTCAGGTCATCAGTAACGTGCCCAGCGCCGTTTTGCTTTCTCAGTTCACGGACAATTACAGAGAATTGCTTCTCGGTGTCAATATCGGCGGTGCCGGTACACTGATCGCTTCTTTAGCGAGTTTGATTACTTTCCGCGAATACACAAAGCATTATCCCGAAAAAACGGGCAAGTATATCGCCCTCTTCTCCGTTTGCAATTTCGGAATGCTCGCGCTCCTTCTTGGTATCGAGAGCCTTTGGCTTGCTTTTATGGGCTGATCTTATAAATATATAGATTCAAAAAACGCAGTCTTTTCTGACTGCGTTTTTTGCTTATAAAATTATTGGAAACTTAAAGTGAAAGCGAAAGAAAATTCTTTTTCGGAGAAGGAATACGGCGGTTTTGCTCGGTGTCCGCAACTGTTGGAACCAAGTCCGCAAACCTTATAGTTGATCAAAAGGAACGTATGCGAAGAAGGTGTCAGTTCCCAATTATGCATAGCTTTTTCAAGCATTTCGGGACTGTAATGGAGCGCGGAAAATTCAAATCCGGCGCCCTCTGCGCGGAGCGTATCAATGCCATTGGAAACAGCCGCGTATTTTGCGCCGACGTGGTTTCCGCATTCCTGAGGCATAATCATATCTTCATATTGCTCCGTAACGTTGGTGCGGAAAAGTCCGTAATATGCGTGATTTTGGATATCAGTATAGCAGGAACGGGGACCTTTTGCGAAATATTCAAGATTTTCAAAACCGTCAACCGTTTCGATCTGCATGGCGAAACGGGGAATCTGTTCGATCCACGCCTGTTTGGGTTGAACCGCCTCCACCTCGGTATGAATGCCGAAGCTGTCAAAGGTATAACGAACCGTCAATTCAAAAATCGGAACTTTACCTTTGGAAGCAAATATACCCGTCAATAAAACAGAAACGCTGTATTCCGTTTGCGTGATATCATAACTATGAACGTAAAGACGCGCGCGCGGAATATCAAATTGTTTGTACCAACGCGCTTTGATATTCATATCATTATCCGTAGGCGCACGCCAAGCCGTCCATTTCGTGGGAGCGGCAAGAAATTCCTTTTCACCGTTTTTCAGGGAAAGGAACGCGCCGTCCGTCAAACGGAGCAAATAAGAATTTTCTCCGCAGGAAACGGTCAGCAAGCCATTTTTTTCCGAAGCAAAAACGGGAACAGCGATGATATCCTTTACCGTGGAAATCATCTCCGTTTTTACGGGAAGCTGTGTAAAGGAAGCTTCATAACCTTTTTCAGCAAACCAAACGTCTTTTTTATAAAGAACGCGTACCATGAGATAACAAGGAAGCTTGCTTACTTTCGGAAGTGTGGGAAGTTTTACGGTCGTTATGCCGTGAGGCGCAAGAGAAATGTCCAGCTTATCGGAAAGCAAAACGGTATCGCCGTCCTTGATTTCATAAACGAGTTCAAAAAGTTCTTTGATATTCGTAAAATCCATGCGGTTGATCAAACGAAGAACGCCGTTTGCTTCATCTTCCCATGAAACCTGCAAAGGCTGCATGGCTTTTTTGAGGGAGTAGAGAGAGGTGTGCGGTTCCAATTCGGGAGAACAAAGCCCATCGCAACAGAAGTTTCCGTCGTGCGGATATTCGCCGTGATCGCCGCCGTAAGTATATTTTCCGTCTGCGCCGACAAAACTGTGATCCTTCCATTCCCATACGCATCCGCCGATCAGACGGGGATACGAATAAAACAGATTCCAGTATTCTTCAATCGAGCCGGGACCCATACCCATCGCGTGCGCGTATTCGCAGAGATAGAACGGGCGCTTTTCCCCCGCTTCGTTCTTTCCGTATTTTTCCACGTCTTCCAGCGGAGTATACATCTGACTGATCACGTCCACACAGGAATCCATGGGAGGAATCTCCTTTACCCAGCGTACGACACCGCTCCACGTGCCTTCATAATGCACAAGACGTTCGGTATCGCGCGTTTTGATATAAGCGGACATCGCTCTGTGATTTTCTCCGAAATAGCTTTCGTTACCGAGAGACCAGAAAATAACGGAAACGCTGTTTTTATCGCGTTCCAACGTGCGGATCATACGGTCAACGTAAATATCCTTCCATTCGGGATCGTCCGAAAACAGGAAAGAAGGATTCATATTACGAACCATAAGCTCTACGCCGTGAGTTTCCAGATCGCATTCGTCAATCACGTAGAAGCCGAATCGATCGCAAAGCTCATAGAAAACGGGATCATTCGGATAATGGGATGTACGAATACAGTTGATATTATGTTTTTTCATCAAAGTCAGGTCCGCCATCATATCTTCGAGAGATACGGTGTAACCTTTGGTAGGATGGGTATCGTGGCGGTTCACACCTTTGAGCTTGACAGCGGTTCCGTTAATCAGAAGTTCTCCTTTTTCGCTGACGGAAATGCTTCGGAAACCGATTTCTTTTTTGATATATTCTCCGCCCGCTTCAATCACAAGCGTATAGAGATTGGGTGTTTCCGCAGTCCAAAGACGGGGATTTCCCACAGCAAGTGTGGAAAGCGCGGTTTCTCCGTCGTAAAGAGTGGCTTTCACTTCCACGGGAGTTCCGATAAACGTGCAGGAAACGGAAACCTTGCCCGTGATATCGGTGCGGATATCCAGATCGTAAATATGATTTTGAGGGCGGGAGATCAGATGGACGGAACGGAAAATACCGTTATAACGCAAGCAATCCTGATCTTCCATATAAGTGGCATCGCTGTAAGTAAATACAACAACGGTAATTTCATTGTTTCCTTTTTTGACAAAATCGGTCAAATCAAATTCTGCCGCAAGACGGGAGCCTTTGGACATTCCTACGTAATTTCCGTTGACGTAAACGAGAAACATCGAACATACGCCGTCAAACATAATATACGTACGGTTCTCGGTATTTTCCACGGTAAAACTTCTGTGATAGATTCCGACGGGCGTATCCATAGGAACATGGGGCGGCATAAAGGGAATCGGATACGCATAATTGGTATATTGAACCTGTCCGTAGCCGTGGCATTGCCAGCAAGCGGGCACGGGCATGGTATCCTCATAAGAAATGGAAGTAATATCCTCCGGAATTTCGGGAATCGTTTCATAATAACGGAAATCCCAAACGCCGTCCAAAGAACGGACACTCACGGAGTTCTTTGAAAAATCTGCGCTTGTATAGGGAATATAGTACGCGCGCGCAGGCATACGGTTTTCACCAGGCAAAGCGGGTGTCATCCATTTTTTTACGTTCATGATGAAGTTCCTTTCTCCGCATTCAGCGGGTTTGGATAAAGCTTTGGTACCTCTATTATAAAGCTTTTGAAAAGAAGTGTCAACATATTTCCGCAGATTTTAAGGTCATTTGTAGTTTTTGGAAACGCACTTTACCTGCAAAAAGAAAAAGCTTCGGCAACAGCCGAAGCGAAAGTCATATTTTTGATAAAGCCCCACTAATATTCAGTATAACATATAATTTTATATTTGTAAATATATATTTGTGAATTGTTTCAAACTTCTCTGTATTTTACAAAAAATATTTGTTAAGTTTTTACAAAATGTCAATTGAAAAAAGGAAAAATATATGCTATAATAAAATCACAAAGGAGGTACAGTCCAATGAGAATCTGAAATTTAAGTTTTTCATCTTTTTATCAATGGTGGTAGTATAAAGGGAAGAAAACAAAATCGCGAAAATTCAAAAAGAGCAAATAAGAAACTCAGTCCATGAAATTCTCCTGAAAAAATCTTTTTTGATGAAATACAAAAGAAAGAGAGGAATACAAATATGATGTTAGATATCAAGAGTGAACAGAAATGATCCTTGATTGTGAGGGAAGCGCAGTCAAGGATCATTTCATTTTTATATGAAGTTTGCGGCAAAAAGGAAAGCCGCTTATTTTTTTGCTTAAAAATATATCTCAAAGCCACTTTTTACGAAGCCTTGCCCGATGCCATATCATCATAAAAATATATATCACACAAAACGAAATCAAGCAAATGAGATATTCTATTCCCCAAAACGTTTTCATAAAAGATGACGGCGCTATGGGTAAGGTGTAGGTAAGAGAAAAAATGCTTACGATTACGCTATTTGTTTTCGGAGTCAGATCTTTCAGGATAAAGCAAGGAATTGCATATACAGCGTACGCACACATCACGGCAATCCCTTCTTGCGAAAGAAAAAGCAGAAAATTCTCTTTCAGAGTATACCGTTTTCCCGGCTCCAGCGAAAACAAATAGCGGTTCTGATTTTTGTCGGAGCCGTAAAAGATCATATCCATAAACCAAAAATAAAGCAGATAGATGAGAATTTGCGTACCGTATTTACTGCCCAGAAGCCCCGTCACGGAAGAAAATATTATCAAAGGTATGCTAACCGCACCGTAAAACAAAGGAAAGAGAAAGCACGTGCAAAAAAACAGTATGATCGGTCTTTTTACATTTTGCAACTTCATGGTGCACCTCAAATTTTTACGTATGCGCCAACCGTCGGCAGCGTAGTTTCGTCGTATCGGAGCCAGCCGTCCGCAAGCGCTCTCTCCAAAATATAACCGAGTGTAAAAGAACCTCCCAAATTACAGTAGCTATAGAGCAATCCCCGCACGAATTTCTCATCGTTGCGAATGCTTTTCGGCAAATCACGATATAAAATATCGTAAACACGTTGATTCATCTCCGAAATCAATGCGAGAATATTTTCATGCAATATTTTTCTCCGATGGGCATGCTCGATAAATGTTTGATTGAAAATCCCTTTCTTGCAAAAATTCAGAAAGCTTTCATTTCTATCTGTTTGGAAAACCGCGATCGTCGGAACATAGTCTTTCCCCATTTGCTTGACAAATCCGTATGACAGTAGTTTTTCTATATGTGTTTTCTCATACTTTTTACCTCGTATAAGATTACATAATGCGATTGCTTCCGCCGCCGTCGGAAACGGCGTTTTTTTCCATAGGTCGCCATATCCTATACAATACAGGTAAAGGCCGTCTGCCATATGGGAAAACCCAACCTGACAAGGCGGCAAAAAATCCGCTTGCTCCATGGCGTAAACATCCCAGATTCCGCGGGCGGGTCTTGGGGTATTTCCGAGCGGCGTTTTGGGAGAATCCTTGCACAAGGTATATAAATCGGAATACGTCATCAGAAGCAGCGCCCATTTCGCTTGTTCATACGATAAATAATCTCCGTAATAGGAATGACCGGATTCTCGGTATTGCTCGGTAAATCGATCGATATTTTCTTCCAGAAGAGGTACCAGCTTCGGCATCAAAACACTGTAATACACATGTATTTGCTCAAGCGCCTCTTTGCTGATGATGGGGAAAGCCGTTTCGTAGCAATTGTTTGTCTTTGTCAGAAGACTTGCTCTCGTCAGGCGCTCAAGCTCGTCTTCCATATAGGGGAGCGCTACACCCAGTTCAAGCGCGAACATCTCCGCCGTTTTTGGATCGCAATATCCTTCCAGATAGATATTTTGATGAAGCTTCGACTTCATATAGCACCAAGGCTCTCCCGAATCTCCTTTTCTGTTGCAAATAGCGGAAAAATGAAATTTTTCGGGGTCATAGCTTCTTTTTCCGAATGTTCGTGTCATTTGCATTCCCTCCCTTAAAATATTTCTTGCGCGGTGAAGCTTCGAAACGACCGTTCCTTCCGGTACTTGTAACCGTTCGGCAATATCAGATACTTTTCGGTTTTCCAGATAATACATTGCCACGATATTCCGATAATCCGATGCGATGAAAGCGAGTTCTCTGCGTAAAAGTGCAATATCTTCTCCGTGCACCAATATGTCTGCAACGCCTTTATCGGCATTGGAAACATTTTCAATCAAATCTTCGGACGATACTTGATTTTCCGTGCGCCGATGCTTTTGCTTCGCCCAAAAGCAGTAGCGGTTTCTCGCAATCTGCCAAATCCATGCCGAAAAATTCTGCGGAACGGTTCCGTTATGCAAAGCCGAAAGAACACTTAAGGAAATATCCGACGTCAGTTCCTCCGCCTCATGATAATTTCCTGTCTTTTTCAATGAAAAATAAAAAATTGGTTCCATATAATTTTCTGCGTATTCACGCATTCGGTCATGCGTGATCTTGTCATCGTTCATTCTGCCACCACCTTTCATTCATATAGTGTCTGAAATGCAAAATTCATTGCAAAAATTTTAAAATTTTCTGAATATATAAAATTGAGCATATCCGAAAAGGCTGAGTATTTTTCCCTCAGTTTTCCGAATATGCTCACTTTCATCCTTTTTACAACGCAATAATAAAAACCGCGAGCATTTCCGAAAGGATTGCTCGCAAGCCCCAACATTTTTATTATATCATAAAAAAACAGATTTGTAAATATGGTTTTGTAAGATCGTTCAAACTTCTCCCTGTTACACAAAAAAGTTTTGTGAACTTTTGATAAAATGTCAATTGAAAAAACGAAAAATCTATGCTATAATAGAATCACAAAGCAAGGAGGTACATTCCAATGAAACTTTAAGGCTTTGAGCTTTTCAAAAAAAGATTTCTCTGAAATTCGTATTGATTCCAATTAAAAATCCGAAACAAAAATGAAGTCCACGGCGGTGTAACGCTTTATATAGATTTTTAGATTGATTCAATGATAAAAACCTTACATAAAATTTTCAATACGAATCCGAATAAAACGAGATAGAAAAATCTTTTCAGAAAAGAAAAACAATTTCACCTTTTGTAACTGAAATTTCGCAGGACAGCAACTGGGATTCTCACATAGAGAAATGAAAAAGAAAAAGATGTGTTTGATCCATTGGGAAAAAGAAGAAACGAAAGGCAGACTATAGAAAGAGAGGAATACAAAAGTGATGTTAGATATCAAAATCGAACAGAAATAACCCTTGATTGTGAAGAAAAAAACGCAATCAAGGGTTATTTCATTTTAAACTTGTATTCCAACAATTTTACACAATTTCCCATAGCATGAAAAAAGCGAACCGAAGTCCGCTTTCAAAATACAAAGTATGTATAAAAAACTTATTTCGAAAGAAAAGCAACGCCGTTTCCGCGTATCACAGCGCAAACAGCAAAAATAACGCCGAGAACGATCCATCTCATACCTTTTCCCTCCTCTGAAAATCACGCATTTATTATATTTTCATTATACATTTTTTTCGGTTCCTTGTCAAGGAGCGTTTTAGATAAAACCCAAAAATTTCACCGGTGTCAATTTACTTAAATACCCTTTGAGCCATGGGAACGCTAATTTGTCATACTTGACAAATTAAAAGATTTATGATATAATAATTATGCAAATTTGAAAAATAGCAAAAGGAGAAATCAAAAATGAAATTAATCGGCACCGAGAACGAAAAAATCGTTTTGAAAGAGTTGGGCAGCCGAATCAAGCAGTATCGCATATCCTCAAACATTACACAAAAAGAACTGGCTGATAAATGCGGAATTTCTGCCAGCACCGTAGTCCGTATCGAAAACGGAAATGATTCAACATTTTCAAACTATTTAAAAATATTTTCAGGATTGGGATTAACTCAAAATATAGATATACTGATTCCCGAAAAGCAACCGGATTTCAAAGCAATTTTTGAAGAAAAAAAATTGAGACAACGTGCGAAGTCCAATTCATACACCGCGAAAACAGGATGGACTTGGGGAGAAGATGAATAAGAGGTTAATTTATGAATATAAGAACCGTTAAAGTTACAATGTGGGGGACCGTGATCGGATATATACACAAGCAAGACAATGGATTGATCGGATTTCAATATGACAAGAATTTCATTCCGAGCGGAATTGAAATCTCCCCTGTCAGAATGCCTCTTTCCGACATGACATACTCTTTTCCGAATCTACCCGAAATCACTTTCGGCGGATTACCCGGATTGCTCGCCGATTCTTTACCCGATAAATTCGGTAACATCGTAATAAAACATTATTTGGAAAGCCAAGGAAAGACTGAAGACAGTTTGACCGTGTTGGAAAAATTATGCTATACGGGAAAAAGAGGTATGGGCGCATTGGAATATGAGCCTGCAACAACGATAACAGACATCAATGAAGATATTGATCTCGATGCGCTTACAAAACTTGCCGCAGATGTTTTATCGGAAAGAGAAAGCTTTCATATAAAATATAAAGACAATGTGATCGCTCAATTGATGCAAGGAAGCTCCTCTGTCGGCGGAGCAAGAGCAAAAACGCTGATTGCTTGGAATCCCGAAACAAATGTTATCCGATCGGGTCAGATAAGCGCAGGAAAAGGTTTTGAATATTGGCTCTTAAAATTTGACAATATTGAAAACAACAAAGACAAAGACAGCGAATCAGATAATAAAGAATATACAAAAATTGAATATGCATATTATCTTATGGCAAAAGATGCCGGCATTAAAATGAGTGATTGCAAATTATTCAAAGAAAACGGAAAATCTCATTTTATGACAAAAAGATTTGATCGAGGCCCCAAAGGAGAAAAGCTCCATATGCAAAGCTTATGCGCAATTGCTCACATGGACTTTAATTCCCCCAGAATTTATTCTTACGAAGATGCGTTTCACGTTATGAGACAACTCAAACTTCCTCATCCAGATTTCATTCAGCTTTACAAAAGAATGCTGTTTAACGAATACGCCAAAAACTATGACGATCATACAAAAAATATCGCTTTTTTAATGGACAAAAAAGGAATCTGGCGTTTATCCCCTGCCTATGATATGACATTTTCATATAAAGAAAACAGCGTATGGGTAAATGCCCACCAAATGCTTATTAACGGTAAAGCCGACAAAATCACAAAGGATGATTTGCTCAAAGTTGCCGGCACCATCGGTCTGAAAAAAACAGAAGCCGATAAATGCATAGAACAAGTAAAAAACGCAGTTGCAAAATGGAACAGTTTTGCGCAAGAAGCCGAAATATCCTTAAAAAATGCCGAAAATATTAAAAGCTTTTTCAATTTGAATATATAAATATTGTAATAGCCTTAAAAAACTATCCGAAAAAGTCTTATTCTATCATGCAAGCTTATCAAAACAACAAGGAGACCTCTATGAAAAAAGAACTGCATTTGATCTGCAACGCCCACATCGACCCCGTTTGGCAATGGGAGTGGGAAGAAGGTGCCGCCGAGACACTTTCCACCTTTCGCGTGGCGGCAAAATTCTGCCGTGAATTTGATGGATTTATTTTCTGCCACAACGAAGCGCTCTTATATCAATGGGTAGAAGAATATGAACCTCAACTTTTTGAAGATATCCGTGACCTTGTAAAACGCGGGAAATGGCACATCATGGGCGGCTGGCAGCTTCAGCCCGACTGCAATATGCCGTCCGGAGAAGGATTCGTCCGCAATATTATATCGGGAAGAAAATATTTTTGGGAAAAATTCGGTGTGAAACCGACAACAGCCATCAATTTCGATCCTTTCGGACAAACGAGAGGACTTGTTCAGATTCTTGCCAAATCAGATTACGACAGCTATATCTTCTGCCGTCCGTACAAATACCTTTGCAAACTGCCTTCGGAACGCTTTACGTGGGTGGGCTACGACGGCTCCGAAATTACGGGCGCGCGTGTAACGGAGGGCTATAACAGCAACAAAGGAAAAGCCGTTGAAAAAATCGAGCGAATCATCAAAAGTTTCAAAGAATCCGCAATGCAAACGGAACTTTGTCTCTGGGGGATCGGCAATCACGGCGGCGGTCCTTCCAAAAAAGACTTGAAAGATATTGCCGAAAAAATGTCCGAATGGGAAGCAGATGGCATTTGCGTACGCCATTCCACACCCGAAACGTATTTTTCCGAGCTTCGCGCTTCCGCCGAACTTCCGAAGCATGAGGGCGATATCAATCCTTTTTCTCCCGGCTGTTATCTCAGTCAGGTCAGAGTCAAGCAAAAATACCGCCGCTTGGAAAACGAGTTTTTTGCCTGTGAAAAAATGTGCGCCGCGCTTTCCTTGACATCCGATTTCCAATATCCCGAAAAAGAATTCGGAGAAGTGCTTTACGATCTTTTGATGATTCAATTTCACGATATTCTGCCGGGCTCTTCCATCAAGGAAGCAGAGGAAATGGCGCTCCGCATGGCAGACCACGGCTTGGAGATCCTTTCCCGTCTGCGCGCAAAAGCATTTTTCCGTTTAAGCAAAGATGAAAAGAAAGCCGCCGACGGCGAAATCCCGATCATCGCTTATAACCCCCATCCGTACCCCGTTGAAGATGATTTTATATGTGAATTCGTTCTTGCCGACCAAAACAGAACGGGAACGTTCTTTATGCCCACCGTATATCAAGGCGAGAATCCATTGCTTACCCAAACGGAAAAAGAAGCTTCCAGCATTCCGATTGACTGGCGAAAAAGGGTCGTTTTTCACGCCACGCTCGCGCCCATGCAGATTACCCGTTTCGATTGCAGATTGGAAGAACTGCCGAAAAAACCGAAATTTCCCGTCAAAGAAGATTCCGAATACTATTATTTTGAAAATAAGCATTTACAAATCGATATCAGCAAAAAAACGGGATTGATTGACCGTCTTACGCTGGACGGAAAGCCTTATTTATCGAAAAACGCCATGTCGATTGACGTTTACCGTGATGACGAAGATCCTTGGGGCATGAGAGTACGCGGTTGGAAAGAAAAAATCGGTGAATTCAAGTTGCTTTCTGAAA
Organism: Oscillospiraceae bacterium; assembly: GCA_015064845.1. GTDB lineage: Bacteria > Bacillota > Clostridia > Oscillospirales > CAG-272 > QALR01. Next base: position 20,818 of record SVRL01000019.1, read on the forward strand.
AAGACGGCACGGCTTTTTCCGCCTTGAAAAATACGACTTCCTCCGTCCGTGTAATCGAAAACGGCGAGGTGCGCACCATCATTGAATCAGTCTTTGGCTACGGCGATTCCAAAGCTTTCATCCGTTATATCATGTCGAAATCATCCGCAGAATTGGATATGAATATTCACATCGCCAATACGGAAAAGAAAAAGCTCTATAAGCTTTCCGTGCCGTATGAATGGCAAAACGCATCAGCTTTTGCGGAAGTGGCGTTCGGAGAAGAATCGTTCCGTTTGAACGACGATGAAAACGCACATCAGAAATACGTTCGTCTGGAAAGCCCCGACGGCAGAAAATTCAGCGTATACAATCAAGGTATTTACAGTTCTTCGCTCAGCGAAAACAAACTGCTCATTTCTCTTATGCGAACCCCCTCTTATTGCGCACATCCCATTGGCGACACTGAAATTCTTCCGCAAAACAGAACATCTCCTTATATCGAACAAGGCGAACGCGATTTTTCTTTGCGTTTCTCATTCGGAGAAAAAGAAGTTTCCGACGGTATTGCGGCGCAAGTTTATAATGAAAAACCAACCTGCCTTTCGTTCTTCCCTTCCGGAGAAAAAACAAATGAAAAATTGCCCGTCATGCAATTGGAAGGCGGTAAAATCATTCTCGTTGCTTTGAAAAAAGCGGAAAAAGACGATGCCTACGTTTTACGTCTTTTCAATCCTACGGAAAAAGAAGCCTCCTGCCGTTTCATAAGCGATGCACTTACGCTTGATAAAACCATTGTATTTTCTCCTTTTGAAGTCAAAACGTTCCGCTTGGCAAAAGGTTCGCTTTCCGAATGGAAGCTGATGGAAAATATCACAGAATAAGTTAAAATCAAATTTTAAATCCCATGACTGAATTTCAATCATGGGATTTTTCTTATTTTATCAATACATTTCTACCTTGAAATTATCACTGCAAAGAATCGGGAAATTATGGTCTCCGCCGGGTTGATGCCATTTCAGCGAACCGCGCAGACGTTTTTCGGGATCGTAAACACCGTAGACCAGACGGCTGATAACAGGTCTGTGTCCGTGTCCGGGTTCATAATTGACCGTACCGACCACAAGATTACAAGGTCCGGGACGGTGTCCGAAAAGCATTCCTCTCGTGGTTGTGATGATACAGCGATTATGCTGCGCAACAACGTGATTGATCATGGAGATATGGGAACAATCGTGCAAAACGATGCCTTCTTCGCAATTGCGCACATAGACGTAATCCGCAATGACGTGTTCCCCGATGACAAGACCGTATTTGAAACCCTGCACCGCTACATTTCGAATCACATTATTGTCATTCTGATCGCCTGCCATCATCAGACCGACCGTATGACATGGATTTTCCTGCAATTCCGCACCAAGCACCGCATCGCCGACAGATTCCAAAAGGCAAAATTGGCAATCCATCACGTGAACACGGCTGACGTTTTGCAGATTGACCGCAGACTGCGTGGGATACATTTTATCACGGCGCATGGGAACGGCAAATTCGAGATTGGTCAGCGTAACCTGAGAAGAACTGAATTTACCTCTGCAAGACGTTCCTTCGGGCGTGGAAAGAATGGAATATGGCCGCGCGTTCGGATCGTGCTCCTCGGGCGCTTCCCAATCGGAAAAGATCGTCGTGCTTGTGAAAAGACGGGGATTTTCATGATCACCCGGTAAAGCATGAAAACGTGTGGTTCCGTAAGGACTGTCCACCGGGCGCACCTGATAACTGTAAAGAAAACGGCAAGGCATTTCCCCTTCCAGTTGAATATTCGCCGTTCCTGCGGGAATCACAAGCTGGGAGCGCGTGGGTTTGCCATTCACTTCTTCCATGGCGGGAGAGGCAATACGGTAGCCTCTTTGCGTAAACGGAAAATAAATTTTACCGCCGCCGCGTTTGAAAACGAAATCGATCGCCGCTTGAATCGCCGCAGTATCGTCGGTCAAACCGTCGCCTTTCGCGCCGAAATCCATCACGTTAAAACCGTAACTCATAAAACTTTCTCCTTATAAAATCAAAAATTCAATGTCTTGAATGATATTATTCAACCGGAAGAACAATTCCTGCAATATTTTCAATTTCTCTGATCTTCGCATTTTCCGTTTCGCTATAACGAACCTCTGCGGTTTCACCAACCGTAAAGAAGATCATATTTTCAAAATCTTTGAGCATTCCTTTGTAATAGAAGCCGTCGGTGCCAACGAAATAGAATACCGTATTGCCGTCAACCGTATAGGTTTTGATATCCGCAATTGTAATATTGGCAGTCGGGAGAGAGTCATCAGGGAGTTTGCCGCTATCAATAATACCGTTTTCCACTAAAAGCTCTTTGTATGCTTTCATGGCTTCCTCCTGCTTGGAAGCAGTTGCCACAATGCTGGGATGTTCCACGTTAACGAGTGCGTAAAGTCTGACGTAACCGCTTGCATCCTTGAGAACCATGATATAGGTCGCCTGTCCCGAGACGTTGATGAGCGAGGGGAAAGAAGCTTTATATCCTTTCTCCTGAACCACACCCTCAGCCGCGTGCATAGCGCCGTATTCTTCCGCGCCCACAACGGGATAATATTTATATTCGCCCGTTCTGGCGTTGCTGATAATAAAGCCGATATTGGATTCATCGCTGGTTACGGAAGTAACACCCGTAAAGTACCATACGTCGTCGCCGATGACGATATAACCGTAATCATCCGTTGTCTGCTTGCAGTCCTTATTACCGATAATGCTGTTGATAAAGCCGCCGGAGAGTGTACCGTACCAGTTATATTTCTGTTCAGCAAGATCGCCCGAATAAACGGCATCCACCCATGCGGGAATCTCTTCAACCGCATAAAGCTTGCTTTCTCCCGTACAAGGATCAAAAATCACAGCTTCGCAAACGTCCATCGCGCCGAACGGAAATACCTTGGGCTTCAGACAAGTGATGATATAAAAAGGATTACCTTCGTCATCCACTTCAAAACTGATAAAATCATCAAATATCTTCGTGGGATATGCAAAACGAAGTTTTCTCATCAGGTCATCGTTGAAATACGCGCTGTCCACATATTTCAGCGGTGTTTTCAATTCAATGTATTCCGCGCTGTTGTTGACGGGATCAACCATAACGTAACCGGGAACGCCTTTTTCCTTATTCGCAAACCATTTGAAGAAATCGGCGTGTTCCAGATTCGCAACCTTTTTAGGGGTATATTGGTAATTGATCTGCGTATAATTATCGGAAACCACGTACTGAGATACCATGTGAGAAACGCTGCCGAGCGTTTTGTTTCCGAGATAACGCGCCGAATTACCGTCCATCAGCGCAATGTTGGTTACTTCGTTGGTTTCTTTCATATCGGTTGCAAAATCCGCTTCGGTAACCGTAATCACGCCTGCATACGCACGCGCATTGAACACCGTGGAGGAGATCACGGAACCGAGAATCATGATGACAACGGGGATCACCACAACAGCCGCAACGATCTTATTGAGTTTCATACCGTTGATATCAAAACTGATGGTGGACGTACCGTTCCGATTGCTCATTCTGTACTGACCTTGGCTCTTTTTCAGCAAAAAGGGGTAGGCAAAGGACAAAATGACCAAAGCAAGGCTGAACCAGAACGAAGGGTTTGCGGGATTGATTGCAGGGAGTTCAATATAGAAATAAAGAGAACTGAAAAGTAACCCCGAAACAATCGAGAGGATGATCTTTCCCGTTAAATTTTTGTTTTTCATAACAATACCTTCCTTTCAAGGATTTTATGTTCATTATTATATCATATTCCATTCTCTTTGTCAAATCATTTTCTGTTGTTCTGGCCTTCTAAATCAGAAAAATTGCAAGCAATAACAGCAACGCCGTAAAATTATCTTGATTTCCTGCCCGTTATTGATTATAATAAAAGCGGTGAATCGCCCACCGGATAACGGATTGCGAAGCAATCTGTGTGCTTACCGATCCTTGCATCTAAACAAAGTAAACATCGAAGTCGCCTTCTAACGATTCCCTACAAGTAAAAAAAACGCTCTTCTGAGATGAGCAAATGATAAAGAGGTATTTATGAAGCATTACGAATTATGGTACACAAAAGAAGCCCCGTTCGGACAAGAAGATTTTCATTTGTTCCGACACGGAAGACGCTCTCCCGATGACGGTTGGGAAAAATGGTCCTTACCGCTCGGAAACGGATATATGGGCATCAACGTATTCGGCAGAACCGAAACCGAACGTTTGCAAATTACGGAAAACAGTCTTGAAAATCCCATTGCTTTCAATGCAAAATATCCCGGCGGAAACGGCGGATTACAAAATTTCTGCGAATGTTATCTGGATTTCGGACATACAGAAATCCAAAATTACCGCCGCAGTCTTTCCCTGAATCATGCCGTTGCCAAAACGGAATACATCTGTAACGGCGTGCATTATACACGCGAACATTTTGCAAGCTATCCCGACCGTGTTTTCGTAACGAAAATTACCGCAGACAGAAAAAACGCGCTTTGCATGACCGTGCGCCCCGAAATCCCTTTCGTTTCTTCTTATTTGATGGAGGAAGGCGATGGAATGGGAAAAACGGGAACGGTTCAAGTTTCCGAAAATAAGATCACATTTTCGGGTGTGATGGATTTTTATAACATTCTTTTCGAAGGACAAGTTCTCGTGCTCCCCGAAGACGGAGAACTGATTTCTCATGAAAAAACGGTTGAAATCAAAAACGCAAGCAGCGTTTTGCTTTTGATTGCCGTGGGAACCAATTATAAAATGGAAAACCGTATCTTTACGGAAAAAGACCCGAAGAAAAAGCTTGCTCCTTATCCCCATCCGCACGACCGCATTTCCGAAATTTTGGAAATAGCAAGTCAATTTTCCTATGAAAAACTTCTCAAACGGCACGTTGCGGACTACGCTTCCCTGATTGAGCGCGCTTCTTTGGATCTCGGCGGAAAAATCCCTGAAATTCCCACGAATCTTTTGCATCAGAATTATAAGAACGGAAACGCCGACCGATATTTCGAGGAACTGTATTTCACATACGGCAGATATCTTTTGATTGCCTCTTCCCGTCCCGAAACCTATCCCGCCAATCTGCAAGGCACGTGGAGCCGTTACGCAAGTTCGCCCTGGTCATCGGGATATTGGCATAACATCAACGTGCAAATGAATTACTGGCCCGCTTTCAACACCAATCTGCATGAGCTTTTCTTGCCTTATATGCAATATTTCAATGCATACCGTCCGGCAGCGGAGAATTATGCGGACCTTTATATTGAAAAGCATTTTCCCGAAAATCTGACCGAAAAAGGAACAAACGGCATTTCCATCGGTACAGCTGCAAATCTTTACCGCACCACAGGCGTAGATACGCCTCCGAGCGGACATTCCGGTCCCGGAACCTGCGCGTTCACGGCAAAGCTTTTCACGGATTATTATGAATTTTCCATGGATGAACGTTATCTGGAAGAAATCATCTATCCTGCCAATTACGGCGTAGCAACGCTTCTTTCCAAATGCATGGAAGAACAGCCCGACGGAAAACTTCTCGTCAAATATTCCGCTTCTCCCGAACAGAGACATGACGGAAAATATTATTGGACAAAGGGTTGCGCCTTTGATCAGCAAATGGCTTATGAATGTTTCCATGATACCATTCTGCTTGCGGAAGCACTCGGCAAGGAAGACGATTTTATCCGCAATCTACGAGAAAAACTTGAAAAACTTGATCCCGTACAGATCGGCGCTTCGGGACAGATCAAGGAATACCGAGAGGAAGTCCATTACGGCGATATCGGAGAATACCATCACCGCCATATTTCCCATCTCGTCGGACTATATCCGGGTACAATTATCAACCGAAACGTTCCCGAATGGCTTCGCGCGGCGGAATATTCCCTAACCGAACGCGGCGATATTTCCACAGGCTGGTCAACCGCACACAAGCTTAACGCATGGGCGCGCCTCAAAAACGGAAAACGCGCTTACGATCTTCTGAACATGCTTCTTTCAAAATGCACCCTCCCGAATCTCTGGGACAGCCATCCCCCTTTCCAGATCGACGGTAATTTCGGCGGAACGGCAGGCATGGCGGAAATGCTTCTGCAAAGCCATGAAGGATATCTGCATTTGCTCCCCGCTCTTCCCGACGAGTGGAAAAACGGCAGCTTTGACGGTCTGACCGCAAGAGGCGGTTTTACTGTTTCCGCAACATGGGAAAACGGTACGGCAAACGAGATCAAAGTTATTTCTTCCGCAGGAAAGCCGCTGAAAATCCTCGCAGGTGATGCCTGGATTGAAACGGAAACCGAAAAAGGAGAAATCCTGCATTTTTCCCGTAAAGAAAACGGTTGGACAAAAATATAAATTTTTAAATGAAAATACGCACCCTTGAACATTTTCGTTCAGAGGTGCGTATTTTTACTCTTATTCGTTATTTTCATTTATAAGTTTTGCCATCAATGAATCATAATCAGGAGAGGAATCCACGGTTGCACGGAAGATCAATTTACCGTTATTATCATAAGCCGAATAAACCGTTTCCGTATAATACCAAATACTGCTGATCATGGGCGGTGTGTTTTCATATATTCCCGTCATGTTATCGGAAACGATCAGATAAAAATCACCGTAATCAATGAAAGCCATCGGCGTACCCGCATCAAAATTCTTCAACAAAGCATCTCTCCGATAGACAGAAACACCGTCTTTTTCTCCGATTCGATAATCATCAAAAGCCCTTCCCGATTTCTTTTGTTGACGTACGATTTCAAAATTATCATCTACCGTAAAAATCCAATCTTTGGGATAGCCTTTGGATCGGGAGCCTTCAAAGTTTCCGTCATCCGACTGGGAGGAAATCGAAAGCACAAAAAAATCTCCCGAAATTTCTGCTATATCCAAGCTGTCATAATCGGAACCCGCTATGCATTTGGTTTTCAGAACCGTGCCGTTTTTATCCATGAGCGCCATATAAACATCGCTCGGAGAAGAATTACCCTGTTTGTTGGTTTTGGTTGTTCCGATCGTTCCAAAGAAATAAAAGCTTCCGTTTTTTTCAAAGCATTGATTCAGCGCGTAGCCTTCAACACCGTCAAAAACGGTTTCAAACTGCAACTGTCCGTCCTGATCGCATTTAATCACACGGGAAGCAAATCCTTGATCGCTTGCCCATTCGTTTTGACTGTAGGCATAATCCGAAAAGCCGAGAACAAACAAAAATCCTCCGTCCTCCGTAGCCGTAAGCGCATTGATATGATATGCATCATCCGAGGTGCAAGTATAGGAAGCCATTGTCTTTCCGTACAAATCCATCATCAAAACACGATAAGTAACGGTTCTGTTTTCTTCGTCTTTGGCAATCGTTTCCGCTTTCAGCAATCTGCCGTCAAAAGCGGTAACGCCGTTAAATATATCATTTTCTACAATTTCTTTGAATTCTTCGGGAACTTCTCCAACAGGCTCCATGCTTTTCAGTTCATCCCCATTCTGCGGATGATTCTCCGCACATCCCGATAAAACGGAAACCAACATCAATACGGCAATGAACCATGCCGCCAACCGTCTTTTTTTCATTTGTCAAACATCTCCTTTCCAAATACACACAAACAAAAAACATGAGAATCTTATATAGCTTATTATATCACAATCGGTTGATATTGTCAAGATGTATCATCTGTGGCTTGCGAAGCAAACAGCAGCTTCATTCTTCATTCAAAATCCGCTTAAGATAAAATGAAAATACGCACCCCCGGACATCTGTTCCAAGGTGCGTATTTTTATATTCTTTTGTGTTTCTTTTCGATTTTTTTCAGCCATCGGAATGCCGAGCGCAATTGACGATTGACCTCTGCGCAAATTTTCTTTGCCGTTTCTTCATCAAAAGTCTGAACGCACCGATAGCCTACCGGAACCTTGAATGTCGGGACGTCTTTTTCAGCAACATCCATATAAGTTTTTCCCAAACCCAAAACGCGCGTACAGTACACGTCCCGATAATAAAACCAACCGTCAAACATACCTTTTAACCGATATCGTTCCATTGTATTCCAAACTGTGATGTCTTTTTCCGTGATACCGTCATATAAATAAAAATTTTTATCTTCTATAGATTTCGCCAACGGAAAAGCCGCAGATACCTCAACAGTAAACGAACCTCCCCAATTGTTTGTCTGAAAAGAGATGAGTTCCGTACAATCTTCATATTCTCTTCGGTAATGGGGATATTTTCCCGTAAATCCAATGTTCTCCAATTCCGAAATCACATTTTTTTGCAAATATTTTTTCATAAGAGAAAGATTGGTCATCTTTATTTATCCTTCCAATTTCGTTATATATCATTCTTCGATGCGCTTCACAAGCCTCTTCCGTCTCAGGCTTCGGGAATAAACCAACTCGGTGTTTCCGGAAACAAACAGTCCAAAGAAGACAGCATCGTATTTTCAAAATCCGCAACCACGGAAAGTATTTTTTCCAAAGCCGCATCTGCCTCCTGTTGATCGGTCGGTGTTTGAGTGCTGTTGCCAATCACGTGATTGAACCCTACTCCTTGGTAAGATACGAACATTCCCATATCATAATGTGACGGACCGCAAAACACGGAAATAAGGATCACATTCCCCTTTTCGGTTCTCTTTTCCAGCGAATAGACACCGCCATTCCAAACGAGTTTATACGCATATCCGTATTGTTTCGCAAGCTTTTTCAAAGGTTTGGCAACGGAATAATTGGAAGAAAAAGCATTCTGAGAATCTGTAAACGGAAGTCTTTCAGAAAAAAAGGCGCAGCACTGCTGTAGCATTGGTTCTGCTTTAAGGTTTGTTTCGTCAATTTTTTTCTGTTCTTCCTCAGTAAGATAGATTTTAATAAAGGTATCTGATTTTATTTTAGGAAGCAACCGTTGCATGGATTCATAATAAGGCGTTGCATCCAAAACCGCGCCGTCATGCAAAAGATCTACGGATAATTTCAAATAATTCTCCCCGCAAACATCTCTGTGCAAAGTAATCCCCGAGCCGTACGGCTGATCCTCCATACATAAGGCAGGATCAAACGGAACATTATCCCTCTTTGACTTTCTCGCCGCTTCAGAATAATCACGTTCAAAACAAGTCTTACGCCCAAAGAAATCAATATCAAAATAGTATAAATTGCTTTCGCTGAAACCGTATCTGCGATGAATTTTTTTCATAAGAGGCAGGATATTTTCCTCCGGAAAAGATTCTTGACGGTCGATGTTGCTTAACCATAATACATCATACCGTCCATGTGCTTTTCCGTTGTCATAACGAATTTTACCCAAGGACGGACAATCTTTCAGAATTTTTGCGCAACTGCATTTCTGCAGGTCTTCCTCTCCCGTTTCATCTCTACCCAAAATATGATCAAAGTAATATAAAAACCGATGGTGCACAAGATGATTCTCCGCTAAAAAGCGATGAATGATTTCCGGCCATTCCGAAAAAGCAATTTTCGTTCCGATTTTGAAAACATAATTCTGAATCAAACGCATAAATACACGCCCCCTCAAAAATATTTGCGCAGTTAACCGCCGTTGTTATTATAATCATTCATTATTCATCAGCGGCTTGCGAAGCAAACAGCGACTTCATTCTTCATTCAAAATCCGCTTGAGATAATGATAATATTAAAAGAAAAAATCCGCCTTCTCACGAAAGCGGATTTTGGTGCCGGTGGCGGGGGTCGAACCCGCACCCTGTCGCCAGGACTGGATTTTGAGTCCAGCACGTCTGCCTATTCCATCACACCGGCGGAACAATTACTATTATAGCACATATTTTTTAAAATGCAATACCTAAATGAAAAAAAGTTTGACTTTTTTTAAAATTTTTGTTATGATATTTTCAGATAGAACACCAATAAAAACGGAGGAACCAAAGCTTTATGTCAAATATAGAAACATATACCCAACTTTTTAATGAAATTGAGAACCTGATGAAAACGAAATCGTCTGTCAGTATAGCAATTGACGGCGGCGCAGCTTCAGGAAAAACCACGTTGGCTGAAATTTTATCAAAAAAATATAACGCGCCGATCATTCACATGGATGATTTTTTCCTCCGTCCCGAACAGAGAACGCCCGAACGTTTTGCCGAACCCGGCGGAAATTTTGACAGAGAGCGTTTTTTACGGGAAGTCGTTCCTTATATAAAGAACAGTCAGACTTTTTCTTATCAAATTTTTGATTGCTCAAAAATGGCGCTCGGAGATTACCGTGAAATTCCAAAATCCCCTCTGCTTATCATAGAAGGCTCGTATAGCCACCATCCCGATTTTTCCGATATTTTTGATCTGTGCGTTTTTCTTTCCGTTTCGGAAAAAGAGAGGAAAAAAAGAATCCTCACTCGCAACGGTAAAAAAAGCGAAATGTTTTTCTCCCGCTGGATTCCTTTGGAAAACAAATATTTTGAAGCGTTTTCCATCCGCGAAAAAGCAGATTTTATCTTTTTCGGATAAATATAGCAGTCTTACCAAACATATTACATTGTTTTCCCGCATATATCTATGGTATCATAAAAATGTAAAGGACAAGCTTGAAATAATAGACATCTGAGGAAAACCGCGTACCCACGGAGCTTTCCTCAGATTTTTTTCAAGCCGTTTTATTATATGAAAAAGAAAGGAAACAATGAAACATGTTCAAAAAGTTCAGAAACATTTCACTTACCGTTTGTTTGCTGATTTTGATTTTCTCCATTCAAGCTTCGGCAGACAACCCCAAAATTCCCGTTTCCGTCGGGAATCAAAAAATAAGCGGTTATCTGATTGAGGACAAAACAATGATCCCTCTCCTTGAATTCTGTAAAATCATGGACAGCAACAGTTATATTTCTTCTTACAGCGGCGGCGTGGTTTCCGTGAAGACCAGAGGAATTACCGTTTCCGCAAAATCGGGCGATTTTTACATAGAAGCCAACGGAAGATGCTTTTATACCGAAGTTTCCTGCCGTCTGATCGGAAACACCTTATACGTTCCCATCCGCGCGGCGGCGCGTGCTTTTAATTCCGCAGTTACATGGAACGATGCTTCAAGAAGTGTTACCGTTAAGGATTACGGCGGTGTATGCGCGCCTGCGGACAAGGTTTATTGGGATGGTTCCGTACTTTGGCTTTCCCGTATTATTTATGCGGAAAGCAGAGGCGAACCGCTTTTGGGTAAGATTGCGGTCGGAAACGTCGTCATGAACCGTGTGGAAAGCTATCAGTTCCCCAATACCATTTACAGCGTCATCTTTGACAGAAAATACGGCATCCAATTCACTCCCGTTGCCACGGGCAGTATTTATAACAATGCCAACGCGGAATGTATCCGCGCCGCAAAAATGGTTTTAGAAGGAACCAGCGTCAACGACGGCGTTCTCTATTTTGTCAATCCCGCCATTGCGACAAATTCCTGGGTACAGAAAAACAGAAAATTTGCCTTCGCCATCGGTAATCATCATTTTTATTATTAATTAAATTTTCCGTCATAGAAAAGAAGCCCACCGTAGATTGCTCCTCGGTGGGCTTTGGTATAGGGTTAGTTCATTGCAATCGCCTGAGAAATGTCATTGCACACAAGAGTCACAGTTTCGGTAGTGACGGTGTTGCCCCAGATGTCGGTAATAACGCAGTAGACCTGACGGCCTGCTCTGGATGCAATCATCACATCGTCATAGGTATTGTCCTTAACGCCGGAAGTGTGCCAGACATCGGAGCCTGCGTTCTTAAAGTACCACTGATAGGTCAGACCGTCGCCCTGGGCTTCCACGGTGACGCAGTAGTTTTCGCCCATAACTGCGGTTGCATCGGTGGGCTGGGTCACGATTGCCAGAAGCTGATCCGGGATGGCGGTAATGGTGGCGATCTCGGTTTCCACACTCTCGCCCCACATATCGGTGATGACACACTTGACCTCACGATTGTGTCTTGCCTTGGTCATCACATCGTCGTAGGTGTTGTCACGCTGGCCGGAAACATTCCAGGTTTCACTGCCAACATTACGCCAGTACCACTGATACTTCAGCTCATCGCCCTGAGCATCCACAGTGACGCAGAACATTTCACCCATCTTTACGGATTCATTTTCGGGCTGGGCGGTAATGGCCAACTCGTGTCTGGGGATTGCCATAATGACGACCACAGGACTGGTTTCCACAGTGTTGCCCCAGGCATCGGTAACGACGCAGTACAGCTCACGGTTGTGTCTTGCAGAAGTCATAACATCGTCATAGCTGTTGTCACGCTGACCGGAGGTATACCAAACCTCGGTACCGGCCGGACGGAAGTACCACTGATACTTCAGACCGTCGCCCCGGGCTTCGAAAGTAACATTGAACATTTCGCCCAACATGACGATCTGGCTCTCGGGCTGTGCGGTGATTTCCAGAGTCACTTCGGGCATACCGGTAATGGTGGCGATCTCGGTGGTAACGCTGTCCCCCCAGGCATCGGTGATCACACAGT
>SVRL01000103.1 GCA_015064845.1 Oscillospiraceae bacterium
TTCTCCATTTACTTCCCCCATCCCATTATAACACAAATCGGCAGAGAAAACAAGTTCTCTGCCGAAGTTTTGTTCCTGCCAATTCTCCGTTAAGGACAACAGAGAAAGCGTTTTGCCCTCTTGTTTTCATGTGTTCGCGCGTTAAATGATTGTTTATACGAAATAACAAATCTGCAAAAGATCTTGTCTGTAGAGAAAATGTCCCTTTTTGCTGTCATTCTGGAGGGGCTTACAGCGGAAGCCCCGATAGAATCTCGTAGCAAAAGATAAGATTCTTTCGAAAGTTAGTTGAGGTTTGCGATGAGATTCTATCGGGCAAAGCATTGCCCTCCAGAATGACAGTGCGTGGCGTTCGTTTGTACGCTGACGGTAATTTCAGCAACTTTTTATGCTTATCTGCAAAAGATAAGATTCTTTCTGCATTCTCACTAAAAGTATTCTTTCATGGGTTCTTGATTCAAAGCTTTGCGTTTGGATTCCCAATCGGGCATACGAAGCGCAAGCGCGCGATAAAAATCTTTGGAATGATCGGCGTGAAGCAAATGAGTAAATTCATGTGCAATCACGTAATCAATATATTTTTTCGGATAAAAAGCAAGACGGGTGTTCAGCGTAATGATACCGCTTTTCGGACGGCAGCTGCCCCAACGCGCGCGCATGGTGTATAATTTCAAAGCGGGCAGAGCGGAAACTTCGGGTGTGAAAAGCGGAAGCATTCGTTCAAAGGTCTGTAAAGCGTAAGCGCGAAGCTCTTTTTCCGCAAAACGTTTGAATGCTTCTTTGCGGTTTTTGGGTTCTTCCGTCTTTTTGAGGGATAAGATCAAACGGTTTTCTTCTATGTGAGAGCTTCCCTCGCTTGTGATGTGTAAAAAATATTCTTTCCCGAAAAAAAGAATCGTATCGTTTTCCTCAAATAAAAAATCCGCGCCTGCTTGTTGTTTTCGCTCGGCAGTACGTTCAAACGCATTCAAAATAAACGATTCTTTCATTTTCAGAACTTCGTCGATTTTAGCATATGAAACGAAAAAAGGCGCAGAAACACAGAGTTTTCCATCGGGATGTACGCGGATATTGATGTTTTTTACCTTTTTCCGCGTACACTCGTAAGAAATATTCCGTCCGCCCAGGAAAATCGAGCGGACGCTTTTTTTCACTTTAGGGGATTGCTCCAAATAAACCTTGCCGCTTTTTTCAGATAAGGACAAAATCAATCTTCTCTCTTATCACCCCAGAAGAAAAGCGCAACGGTTCCGGGACCGGTGTGGCTTCCGATGGTGGTGCCGATGTTGTTAATGGTGATTTTACCTTTTGTACCGGGGATATTTTCCGCAACCAATTCGGCAACGGCTTTCGCGTCGTTGAAACGGCCCGCATGGGAAAGGAAGCATTTTTCGGAATAATCTTTGCCGCCATCCGCGTGAGCGATCATCTTGTTTACAATAGCGGTAATCACTTTTGCTTTCGTACGGATTTTTTCTCTGGGAACGAGTTTACCGTTGACGTCCACGTTGAGAAGCGGACAAATTTGCAAAATGGTGCCGAACCAACCGGAAGCTTTGGAAATTCTTCCGCCTTTGACGAAATAAGTAAGGTCTGTGGTAAAGAACCAAGCGTGCGCTTTGAGCTTGTTTTCTTCCACCCAAGCATAAAGCTCGTCAATGGAGTAACCCTCGTCGCGCAGATCAGCCATCTTGTCAAGAATCAAGCCCGTACCGGAAGAAGCGGTCATAGAATCCACGATATAGATCTTTCTGTCGGGATATTTCTGTTCCAGATCTTCTTTTGCAACGTTTGCCGCATTGAACGTACCGGAAATACCGGAGGAAAGGCAAAGGTGGATAATATCCTTGCCTTCTTCCAGGAAAGGCGTGAAATATTCAATGAATTCGCCTGCGCTTACCTGAGAAGTTTTGGTTTCCGCGCCTCTTTGCATAGCCTCGTAAAATTCATCCAAAGGCATGGATTTTCCAAGGTCGTCTAAATATTGTTCGCCATCCAAAGAATAATGGAAGCAAACGTATTTGATGTCTCTCTTCAAAAAGTGTTTTTCGCTGAGATCCGCAATGGAACAGCCGCTGATGATGTAATCTGCCATTTTTATTGATTCCTTTCTGTGTTCGGTTTCCCGAATTATTTTTTGTTTTCCAGTGGTTTACAGGGAAGATCAATGATTGTTTACGTTCTTAGAGCCTCATCCGTCTTGCCTTCGGCAATCCACCTTCCCCATACGCCAATGAATATACAGACTTTTTGTGAAAGCGGAGGGGAAGGGCTGAAGGCTCCAAATTAGAATGGATTAAAAAACATAAAACTTTGAAATTTACGCGCCGCGAGCTCTTCCCCCTTGGGGAAGGTGTCAACCGAAGGTTGACGGATGAGGTTTACACGCACAAATTCCCATTTATCTTACCAATTTTGCATTCTGCAGAATGCATTCTCTCAGAGTGTCAAGAATGCGTAAATGGAAATATCGTTGCCGTTGCTGTCGGGATGTTTTTCTTCCGAAACGCGGATTTCCACGGTATGTTTGCCGAATTCAAGATTTTTGAAAGGGAAAACATGGCAGCCGCGGCTGAAGGATTTGCAATATTCATCCCAAGCGTAAAGGGTTTTTGTTTCTTTTCCGTCCAAAGTAACGGTAACCGCGCCGCTTTCATTGTCCATGATCCAATAAAGACCGAAGCCCGTTCCTTCAAAAGTGTAACGAATGGTACTGCCAATGCCGTTTGCCTTGAAGTAATGCGGAAATCTCTTTTTGAAAGGCTTGTCAATGAAAGTGAAATCGGAAAGAAGGTCTGTGCAGTCGCAAAGGTCGATGAGTTTACCGGGTGTGAGATCTGCGGCGGAAAGGGGAGCGGGAATTTCTCTTTCCCGCAAACTGTCGGGTGTTTCTCCCGAAAGCCAGGTTTCCAGCGCGTTTTTCATCACGTCGGTGTAAATCAAATGTCCTTCATCGTTCGGATGGGTGTTGTCGGTGGTGTAATTCAGCCAGTTACCGCCTGCCAAAGCAACCTGATTGCGAAGCATATCGCCGGGATCGGCGGTCGGTAAGCCGTAGTGATGGGCAAGCATAGCTTGAACGGTGCGGGAAGGGAAGTCTCCCGTTTCCAGAATTTGAGTTTCCGTGCTTTTCGTTGCGGAAAATACGCAAACGACGTCAATCGTATTTTTATAGTTCAGAATCTGACGCAAACAGTTTTCATAGCAAGGCATTTGTTCCTCGGCAGGTAAACCGCTGTCGTTGACAGCGAATTCAATGAAAACGAGATCGGGATCGTTTGAAAGCAAATCATGCTCACAGCGGCAAAGACCGAGATCGGTTCCCGTACCGCCGACAGCCGCCATGATTTCCGTGATTTCGGCATCGGGATACGTACCTCTCAGATACGTGGTGATTCTTGCGCGCCAGGAAGTTCTGTTCCATTCGGAAGCACCCGCGCCTTCGGTAATGGAACCGCCGAAATAACCGACGCGGAGTTTCTTTTCTTTGTTTAATCTGTAAATTGTGTTTTCTAACATAGAAATCGCCTCTTTTTTATACTGTGGATTTGTAAAAAACTTCAATGTTTTGTCGCGGAATGAGAAGATAAATGATGGTTTACGGGAGTTCGATGGAAAGATAAATGATGGTTTACGTTTCTAAAATCGAATGATATTTAAAGGCTCCCACTCCGGGGGAGCTGTCAGCGCAAGCTGACTGAGAGGGCATGTTTGCTGACAAAATTACACAGGAAAACACGATTTAGGCGCAAAAGCCCTCTCCGTCTTGCCTCACGGCAATCCACCTCTCCCGAAGTGAGAGGCTTTAAATTAGTTTACTTTAACACTCGTAAATTCCCGTTTATCGCAATAAAAAGTCTGTAAAAGATTCCGTCTGTAGAGAGAGCCTCCCTTTTTGCTGTCATTCTGGAGGGGCTTACAGCGGAAGCCCCGATAGAATCTCGTAGCAAAAGATAAGATTCTTTTGAAAATTAGTTGAGGTTTGCGATGGGATTCTATCGCTTCCGATGTTGCCATCGGTGCGCTCCAGAATGACAGTGCTGTGCGTTTGTCTGTACGCTGACGGGATTCAATTCTTCGTTTGTATTCGTGCGGTAAATGATGGTTTACGGGAGTAATTTCGGGGTTTGTTCCTACAATCGCATAAAATCCATATTCGTTTTACACCTGTAAATTCTCATTTATTTTATCATCGAACTCGCGTTATTTTATCATCCCGATTTTAATTGACCTGATTGATAATTTTCCCGTCGCGGAAGCCTTTGAGGTTTTCGGCAACGAGCGTAATCAAACGGGTTCTTGCTTCTTTGGAAGCCCAAGCAACGTGGGGTGTGATATAGCAGTTTTTCGCGTGCATATAAGGATGATTCGGCGTCATGGGTTCAGTATCCAAAACGTCAATCCCCGCGCCGCGCAAACGGTTTTCATTCAAAGCCTCGCAAAGCGCGTCTTCTTCGATCACACCGCCTCTGGCAGTGTTGATGATAACTGCGGAAGGCTTCATTTTGGAAAGAGATTCACGGTTGATAAAACCGCGTGTTTCATCGGTCAGAGGACAGTGCAGGGAAAGGTAATCGGATTCGGCAAGTAAAGTATCCTTGTCCACGAAACGAACGCCCTCGAATACGGTGGGGCGGCGAACGCAGGCAATGACATTCATACCGAACGCTTTCGCTACCGTAGCTACGGATTTTCCGATGGTACCGAAGCCGAAAATACCGAGCGTTTTTCCGCGCAGTTCGCTGATGGGAAACGCAAGATAAGAAAACGTTTCGGAACGTTCCCAATCGCCGTTTGCAACGGAACGCGCGTAATCATCCGCATGGGAAGCAAAGTGCAGAAGAAGCGCAAAGGTGTGTTGCGTAACGGAATCGGTGGAATAGCCGGGAACGTTGCAAACGCAAATTCCTCTTTCGGCGGCGGCTTTGATATCAATATTATTGTAGCCCGTTGCAAAAAGACCGATAAAACGGAGCTTCGGGCATTGTGCCATGATTTCAGCGGTAATCTTCGCCTTGTTGACGATGACGGCTTCGCTTTCCGCAATGGCAGACGGAATATTTTCGGGCGCCACAACGTCGTAATAGGTAACGTCGCCCACTGCTTCAATGGGAGCAAAGGAAAGATCGCCCGTCGTAACGGTACAGCGGTCAAGAACGGTTATTTTCATAAAAAATTCCTTTCCGTCTTTTTTAATCTGTAAAAATTCAGATCATGCAAGTGTAATAGAAAGATAAATGATTGTTTAACGTGGGTTCAATGGAAAGATAAATGATGGTTTACGCGTTTGTCTGTTGCCGAAAGATGGGGGTTAGTTAGCCTTCCCTTGCGCACTGATTCAAGAATCAGTTAGAAGGGGGACCATTTTGTGGAGCAAAATGGTGGATGAGTAGTTGTTTTGCTTCGCAAAAGTGCAAAATATTTTGCACCACACCTCATCTGTGAGCAAGTAAAAATAGCCTAAATGGCTGTTTTTGCGCAGCGATACCCC
>SVRL01000104.1 GCA_015064845.1 Oscillospiraceae bacterium
TTCTTGCAATCCTTTTTTAGTCATGCTCTTTTTTATCCCCGAGAGGGATTTTTTTCTCTCCCAAACAAAAAAACAGAAAAAAGCTGCCTCAAATGCTCTAATTTTGGCATTTGAGACAGCCCCTTATGGTATGCAGCCTGATTTATTGTTCCAGAATTTTCATCAATTCATCGGTTTTTGCTTTTGTTCCTGCGGGCAGGTGTCCGAACGGAAAGTCGATTTTCATCGTATCGTATTTCGTTTGACAAATTTTGCGGAAGGGCAAAAGCTCGGTTTTATCGATGTTAGGATATTTGGCGATGATTTTTTTCAACTCGAGTATATTTTCCTCGGTATCGTTAACCGTCGGGATGATCACCTGACGGACGGTAACGGGGATATTTTTTTGATTCAGATACGCAAGAAAATCAAGGGTGGATTGCAAGGTACAGCCAACGTTTTCACGGTACTGTTCTTCACTTACGTATTTGATATCCAGAAGTACGCGGTCTGTTTCCTTCAGCAATGCTTTGACGGAATCATTCAGAATACTTCCCGAAGTATCAAGACAGGTATTGATACCGTTTTGATGGCAAAGCGTGAAGATTTCATGTGCAAATTCCGCTTGCAGAAGCGGTTCGCCGCCCGAAAGGGTAATGCCTCCTTTTTCACCAAAGTATTCGCGGAAGCGCAGAACGCGTTTCACGATTTCTTCGGCGGAGTATTCCGTTCCTTCGGAAAATGCCCACGTGTCGGGATTATGACAGCATTTGCAGCGCAAATGACAGCCTTGAAAGAATACGACGAAACGAATACCGGGACCGTCTACCGTTCCCAGACTTTGAAAAGAATGGATTCTTCCCATCGTCTTTTACATGGATTCGTGGAAAGTACGGCTGATAACTTCTCTTTGGTGTTCGCGGGAGAGCTTGTTGAAGTTAACGGCGTAACCGGAAACACGAATGGTCAGATTGGGGTAATCATCGGGGTTTTCATACGCCTTTATCAGCGTTTCGCGGTTGAGTACGTTCACGTTGATGTGGTGAGCCTTCTTAGCAAAGTAACCGTCGAGAATGGCAACGAGATTCGAGATTCTTTCTTCTTCGGTCTTACCGAGGGCGTCGGGCGTAATGGAGAATGTATTGGAAATACCGTCACGGCAGTCGTCGTAGCTGAGCTTAGCAACGGAATTGAGGGAAGCAAGTGCGCCGTTTTCTTCTCTGTTGTGCATGGGGTTTGCGCCGGGAGCGAAGGGCTGACCTGCTGCTCTGCCGTCGGGAGTAGCGGCGGTATTCTTACCGTACATAACGTTGGATGTGATGGTAAGGATGGAAAGCGTATGTTCCGCATTTCTGTAAGTGGGAGTTTTGCGGAGTTCGGTAATGAATCTGTGCGCCATATCTTTTGCAATCAGGTCGACACGGTCGTCATCGTTACCGTATTTGGGGAAGCTTCCCGTTGTTTCGAAATCAACGATAAAGCCGTTTTCATCCTTAATGGGACGAACGTTTGCAAATTTGATTGCGCTGAGGGAGTCTGCAACAACGGAGAGACCTGCAATACCAAATGCCATGAAACGGCCGACTTCAGTATCGTGAAGAGCCATCTGCGTTTTCTCATACGCATATTTATCGTGCATATAGTGAATGACGTTCAGGGTATTGACGTACAAACGGCAGAGCCATTCCATGTATGTCTGGTAGCGTGTCATAACTTCTTCAAAGTCAAGATGTTCCACGTCCATAACGGGCATTTGGGGACCGATGTGCATTTTGCTGGAAATATCGTAACCGCCGTTGATGGCAATGAGGAGAAGCTTTGCAAGGTTGCAACGCGCGCCGAAGAACTGCATCTGTTTACCGATCTTCATTGCGGAAACGCAACAAGCGATTGCATAGTCATCGCCGTAGATGGGACGCATGATATCGTCGTTTTCATACTGGATGGAGTCCGTATCCGCGGAAACCTTCGCGCAGAAACGCTTGAAGTTTTCGGGGAGCGCATTCGACCAAAGAACGGTAAGGTTGGGTTCGGGAGAAGCGCTGAGCGTATAAAGCGTATTCAGTACGCGGAAGCTGTTTTTGGTTACGAGCGTTCTGCCGTCTTCACCCATACCGCCGACGGCTTCCGTGATCCACATGGGGTCGCCGCCGAAAAGTTCGTTATATTCGGGGGTGCGGAGGTGGCGTGCGGCGCGGAGCTTCATAACGAAGTCATCCATGAGTTCCTGCGCTTCTGCTTCGGTCAGTGTGCCGTTTGCGAGGTCGCGTTCGATATAAATATCAAAGAAGGTGCTGACGCGTCCGAGGGACATTGCGGCGCCGTTCTGTTCCTTGATTGCACCGAGGTATGCAAAGTAGGTCCACTGGATCGCTTCACGTGCATTGGCAGCGGGAGCGCTGATATCATAGCCGTACATAGCAGCCATTTCCTTGAGATAGCCGAGGAAAGTGATCTGTTGGAAGAGTTCTTCGTCCAAGCGAATGGTATCTACGTCAAAATTCTTGTTTGCCAATTTCGCTTTATCTTTATTCTTTTCTGCGATGAGGCGGTCAATGCCGTAAAGCGCAACGCGGCGGTAGTCGCCGATGATTCTTCCTCTGCCGTATGCATCGGGAAGACCTGTGATAACGTGGCATTTACGGGCAGCGCGCATTTCAGAGGTATATGCGCGGAATACACCGTCGTTATGGGTGGTGCGGTAACGGAATTCGCTCTGCACCTTGTCGCTGAGCTTGTATCCGTATGCTTCGCAAGCTTGCATTGCCATTCTCATTCCGCCGAAGGGGTTTACGCCTCTTTTCAACGGACGGTCGGTTTGCAAACCGACGATAATTTCGTTTTCTTTATCAATATAGCCGGGTTTGTAGTTCAAAAGAGAAGAAGCGGTCGTTGTATCAACGTCGAGTACGCCGCCGAGATGTCTTTCTGCGGTAAAGAGCGCCTGCAATTTGCTCATCAAATTTTTGGTACGGGGGGTTGCTTCGGAAAGAAAGTCGGAATTACCGGTATATTCCGTATAGTTTTTTTGGATGAAATCGCGTACGTTGATTTCATATTGCCAAGTACCTCCGACAAAGCCGTTCCAATTCGTGTGTTCCATGATGTAGTCCTCCTTACAAATTTAATAGAAGTATGTGAAATTCGTTTGTAACGGTATTTTCGCAAATTTTTCAGGATAGCGTTTTTATTTATGGGAATGTGCTGTCTTTTTGTAAGAAAAAGACAATTTAAAATTTGAAATGAATACTTTGGACAGCATGGCAATTTTTATGTGTATATTTTACCATATATCCTTGATTTTATTATACATCAATACCAAAACTTTGTCAAGACCATGTGTATAAACTCCCAAAATAACGGGTTTTATACCAAATATTGTGCCGGAAAAGGGGAAACTTCTGTGAAAAATTCATTGAAAAAACGGCCAATGTACGGTTTTTGTATGAACTTGCTTGAAAAAAGGGATTCTATATGGTATACTGAAATCAATGTATTTGAAAATTATGTGAAAGGGATGGTTATATGAAAAAAATACGAACGGTCCGCTTGAAAACGCCCTTTGAAGGAGAGGAAAACGCTTGGGATATTTATCCGCGGCCGCAAATGCGGAGAGATTCCTTTTGCTCTTTGAACGGCGATTGGGAGCTTTTCTCCGTCAAAAAGAATGAAAAAACATATTTGGGAACGATCAAAGTGCCGTTTCCGCCCGAATCGGCGCTTTCCGGAATCGAAAAAACGCTCGGAAAGAATGAAAAATATCTGTACGCAAAAACGTTTTCCATTTCTGCTGATTTTTTGAACGAAAGAACGCTTTTGCATTTCGGCGCGTGCGATCAGATTGCAAAAGTTACGCTCAACGGTGTGGAACTCGGAGAGCATATCGGCGGATATCTTCCTTTTTCGTTTGACGTCAGCGAGCAGATCCGCATAGGAGAAAATACGCTTTCGGTGGAAATCACGGACGAGCTTGATCTTGAAATTCCGTACGGAAAGCAAAGAAAAAAACGCGGCGGTATGTGGTATACGCCCATCAGCGGAATCTGGCAGACGGTGTGGATGGAAAGTGTGCCCGCAAATGCGATTCGCTCCATCAAATTCACGCCTTCTTTGATGGGTGTTACCGTTGAGATCGACGGCGGTGAAGAGAGAAAGATTTTGACGGTGGAAACACCGAACGGTTTGACGGAATACCGTTTTCAAGGAAAACGCGCCGTTATTAAATTAAAAGATCCGATTCTCTGGACACCCGAACAGCCGCATCTCTATCCCTTGACGATCAAATGCGGAAACGATACCGTTTATTCTTATTTTGCGCTCCGTACGTTCGGAACGGTTTGGGTAAACGGAAAGAATTATCTTGCTCTCAACGGAAAACCGTATTTTTGCCACGGCCTTTTGGATCAGGGATATTACAGCGACGGCATTTATCTGCCTGCTTCTCCAGAAGGCTTCCGTTTTGATATCCG
Source organism: Oscillospiraceae bacterium (assembly GCA_015064845.1). GTDB lineage: Bacteria > Bacillota > Clostridia > Oscillospirales > CAG-272 > QALR01. Next base: position 4,449 of record SVRL01000104.1, read on the forward strand.
AACGGCAAAATCGCTCGGCTTCAATATGCTCCGTAAGCATATCAAAATCGAACCCGAAGTATTCTATCATGAATGCGACAAACAGGGTATCATCGTTTTTCAGGATATGGTCAACAGCGGAAAATATTCTTTCCTTTTTGACACGGCTTTGCCGACGATCGGACGAAAAAAAGGTGTTACGCATAAAGCAAGCGAACGCAGAAGAGAACTTTTTGAAAGTGCCTGTGAAGAAACGCTCCGTCTGCTCTATAATCATCCATGCGTTTGCTGTTATACGATATTCAATGAGGGCTGGGGGCAGTATGATGCCGACCGTATGTATGAGAAACTGAAAGCTTTGGATCCTTCCCGTGTGTTTGACAGTACTTCGGGATGGTTTGAGGAAGAAAAGAGCGATGTGAAAAGCGAACACGTATATTTCAAAAAGTTGGATCTCACACCGAGCGAAAAACCGCTTTTCCTTTCCGAATTCGGCGGATATTCCTGCAAAATCAAGGGGCATTCCTTTAATTTGGATAAAACATACGGTTATCGCTTTTTTGAAAAACGCGAGGATTTCATGAACGCTTTGGAAAAGCTTTATCTGGATGAAGTTATTCCGATGATCGAAAGAGGTCTTTGCGCCACGGTTTTGACACAGCTCAGTGATGTGGAAGATGAAACCAACGGACTTTTGACCTATGACAGACAAGTTCTGAAAACGGACGGTAAGCGGATGGTTGATATTTCAAAAACCTTGTTCAATGCTTTTGAAGAACAGATACAATACGTTCCAAAAGATGAATTTTGAATAATATTCAATGCTGTGCAAAAAAAATTCCCGATGGATTTTATATCCTTCGGGAATTTTATATAATCGGGCAACTATGCTAAAATAATGTGAGTTCGACAAAGAAATGGTAAGATAAACGGGAATTTAGCGTATTTCCTCGAAAGGAAATACGCAGTGATATTTGCCTACGGCAAGAGATATTGTGCTTTCGCACAGTGATATTCTGAAAGAGTGATATTCGCCTGACGGCGAGTGGA
>SVRL01000105.1 GCA_015064845.1 Oscillospiraceae bacterium
GGTATTGCCGCGGCTCTGAAAAGCGGCGAATCGCCGTTGATGGTTGCCGCCGTATCGCAGTTTGTTTTGATTTGGCACTTGGCTCGATGGCGGAACTGATTTGTACAATTTTCCATGATATAAAAAATACGAGAACATTTCGGTGTTTCTCGTATTTTTTTGTTTTAGCCGTTTTGTAAAAGAACCCCGAAGTCTTTCTGTGCTCCAAGAATGACAGTGCGTAGCGTTCGTTTGTACGCTGACGAGAATTTCAGTAACGGACAGTCGAGGACGCCGGTCCCTACAATCGCATAAAATCTATATTCGTTTTACACCCGTAAATTCCCATTTATTTTATCATCGAATTCACGTTAAAGTTAGTTTGAACTTGCGGTACTGTTGATGGTATTCGGTACGGTCGGCATGAGCGCCGCTTATCCGAAGAAATCATAAATTCTTCGGAATTAACAAAATATAAACATTTCACAAAACAATCAAAAACAAACGGCTGATAAAATAAGGCTATAAAATCAAAAACAAACAAAGAGAGGTAATGATTATGAATAAGAACGATCAGCAATTTATGGCACAGAAGATTCGCGCACAGTATATGGAAAAGCAGTCCACCGAACTGGATGCGCTCCGTGAGCTTGACGCAAAAGTAAAACGCCCCGCAAACATTTTCGCATACGTGTTCGGCAGTATTTCCGCTATCATTATGGGCGCAGGTATGAGCCTCGTGATGACCGATATCGGCGCAGTCATCGGTATTGCAAGCGCGTTGGTTCCCGGAATTGCAATCGGCGTTGTGGGTCTTGGTATGGCGCTTCTGAATTATCCGATCTATAAAGGTATTCTCGGAAGCCGTAAGAAAAAATACGGCAAAGAGATTCTTGAACTCAGCGAAAAAATCATGAATCAGTAATCGTATCAAGGAGAAAAAACAAATGGGAATCAAATCTTTTTTTCAGAATGCGTTCGGCGATATGAAAGCAAACGCAAAAGCACAGCACGAAGCAGACAAGGCGGAATTTCAGGCGGTAAAAGCCGAATCCAAGGCGAACTTTGAAGAAAACAGAGGCCGCAATACCTATGCAAAAGCAAAAGAAATGGGTAAGCAAAGCTGGGATGACGCGCATATGAGTCCTTCCGAAAGAGGCGCAAAGCTTCGTGAGGAAAATGCGGCAAGAGTTGCCGCGGCAAACGAAAGAACCGAGGCGGCAAACGCCCGTTACGAAGCGGCAAAAAAATAAAACGAGTCAATTCCTTTGGTAAGATCAATGGGAATTTAGCGTGCAAGACCTCATCCGCCTCGTAACCTCGGCACCTTCCCCATCCTATATGTGCAGAGTTACAAAACAAAAAATTTGTATAAAATCATGTTGGCGAATGTATGAAATTCTACGTGTTTACAGAACAAATTTGTTATGTATTCCGGACAGTCGAGGACGCCTGTCCCTACCAATATGCCCGAAATTACGCGCAGAAACAATCATTGATCTTTCTTGTGAACGGAATGAAAAAGTATATAACGGCATGAGTGAGGCGTAAACATACGGCTCGCCCGTGTTGTGTAAATAAAGGAGTATAACATGAACGCTATTGAAATCAGAGGTCTTTCCAAAAGCTTTCGCGGAATGTATGCGGTTGACCACCTCAATATGACCGTTCCGCAAGGCGCGATCTACGGCTTCATCGGTGAAAACGGTTCGGGTAAATCCACCACCGAAAAGCTCATCTGCGGTCATCTCGTTCCCGACGGCGGTGATATAAAGCTGTTTGGCAGAGATTATACCGATCCCGGTGTGCGTGTGAGAGTCGGCGCGCTGATTGAAAACGCAGGCTGTTTCCCCGGTTCGTCCGTTTATCAGAACCTGATGATGCAATGCATCAATCTCGGCATTGAAAACGCCGATGAAGAAATCCGCCGCGTGCTTGAAATCGTACGCATGGAGGATAACGCCAATCTCAAATTCAAATCCTGCTCGCTCGGTATGAAACAACGCATTGGTATTGCGATGGCATTGCTCGGCGATCCCGCGCTCCTCATTCTTGATGAGCCGATCAACGGTCTGGATACTGACGGTATGCGCATTATGCGAGAAATACTTGTGGATATCACAAAGAAATACGGTTGCACCGTTCTCATTTCTTCGCATATCCTCGGAGAACTGGAAAAGATTGCGACGCATTACGGCATCATTCGCAGAGGTAAGATGATCATGGAGCTTTCCGCAGAGGAAATGGAGTCCAGGGCTCAGGTGTTTGCTTCTCTGAAATGCGCGGATATGCAAGGTGCGAAAGCCGTTCTCAAAAAGCAATATGCAGACGTTCGTGAGGAAGAAGGCTATATCCGTATTTACGACGTGGACGATACTGCCGCCATCGTCGGATATTTGATGAAAAACGGTTACGTTGTAAACGAAATTTCGAGAAACAAGGTCGGTCTGGAAGAATATTACATCGAACTGATGTCAAAAAAGGAGTCTGAATAAAATGACGAATACAAGAGAAATCAAATTTGAATCCCCTACCTTCGCAAGACGAATTAAGGGTATGCTCGGCGTGGACTTCTACCGTTTGTTCCATACCCCTTTGTTTTACATATTTCTTGCCATTGCGGCAATCATTCCCGCGATGGTTTCTGCCATGACCATGATGCCCGATCAAAACGGAAACACCATGGAACCGCTTTATTCCAACGTATGGCAGATCATTGCCGCTTCCAAATCCCTTTACGTCATTGAAACCATTGCCGATTACGCCAATATGAATATGGTATTTATTTTCGGCGGTATCATGGTATCCATCTTCATTGGCCACGACTACAAATCGGGCTACGTAAAACAGCTCTTTACCACACACGCAAAGAAACAGGACTATATGATTTCCAAAAGCCTCGTTTGCGCCTTTGCTATGGCTTGTATGTGCATTACTTACCTCATTGGAGGTACGGTAGGCGGCTTGCTTGTCGGATACGAGACCGACGTGAACGTCGGTTCTCTTTTCGTTGCCATTCTCGGCAAAATAATCATGTCGCTCGGTTGGGCAAGTCTTTATACCTTCCTCAACGTGATCTTCAGAAGATATTTCGGTATTTCCATTATGTCCTCGTTCTTCTTCGGCACGGGTATTCTCATCATCGGTATTGCCGCTATCGTTGAAAATCTTCACGTTCCCACGGCGTTTCTCAATATTTTCCTTTACGGTGCATCCGTAAACGCCAATTTGTCGAGCGGAATCGGCTCTTTGCTGATCTGCATGGCCGTTTCGGTTGTTTGGGCGGTGATCTATAACGTGGCAGGCACACGCCTTTTGAATAAGTGTGACGTATATTGATTGGGAGGTCGGAAAAATGAATGCAATAGAAATTAAAAATCTTTCCAAAAACTTCGGTCCCAAACAAGCGGTTTGCGGTCTTGATATGACCGTGCCGATGGGTGCCATCTACGGCTTTATCGGAGAAAACGGCTCGGGAAAGTCCACTACGGAAAAAATGATCTGCGGCTTGATTCCCAAAAGCGGCGGTTCCATTAAACTTTACGGCAGAGATTACACCGATGAAAACGTAAGAGCAAAGGTTGGCGTACTCATCGAAGCACCCGGTTGTTTTCCCGGTCTTACCGTTTGGGATAATATGATGCTGCAAGCGGAAAACCTTTCGATTCCCAACGCGCAAGCGGAAGTCATCAAGGTTCTCAAAACGGTGAGAATGGAAGGCGCGGCAGGGAATAAATATAAAAACTGCTCGCTCGGTATGAAGCAGAGAGTCGGTATTGCGATGGCGTTGCTCGGCGATCCCACGCTTCTCGTTCTGGATGAACCGTTGAACGGTTTGGATGCAGACGGCATGAGAATTATGAGAGAGGTATTTCTTGACATCGTAAAGGACGGAACCCGTTCCATCGTCGTATCCTCTCATTTGTTGGGCGAGCTTCAAAAAACGGCAACGCATTACGGCATTATCCGTCACGGAAAGATGGTGGTGGAAATGACTGCCGAAGAATTGGATGCAAACTGCCGTACTTACGTGGCGCTCCAAAGCGAGGAGATGAACAGAACGAAACTGCTTCTCGGCTGCAAATATTCCCGTGTGGAAGAAGACGAAGCGGGTTATATTCGCGTATACGATCTGACCACACCCGAAGAGATCGTAACTTATCTTTATGAAAACGGCATTTGCATAACCGAAATTAAGAGCGAAAAGATCGGTCTGGAAGAATACTACATCGACCTGATGAAAGGTGGTAAAAGATAATGGAAAATAAGGTAAAATTTGAAAAATCGGGCTTTGGCAAGCGTATGAAAAGTATGCTGAAGGTTGATTTCAGAAGAATGTTCAAGTCAAAACTCTTTTACATTATCATTGCCTGTGCGCTTCTTATGCCCGTGCTGATGACCGTGATGATGGCTATGATGGACGGAAGTGTTTCCGTTGACCCGCAGACGGGTATGGAAACCGTTATGAAAGGTCCCGAAAATACCTGGCAAAATATCGGAACGCTCCCCGGCGAACCGATGGGAGGCGCGGAGATTTTTATGATGTGTAACATCAATATGGCGTTTATGGGTGTTGCCGTTTTCGTTTGTCTTTTTATTTCCGATGATTTCAGAAGCGGTTACGCAAAAAATCTTTTCACCGTTCGCGCAAAGAAGGGTGATTACGTCATTTCCAAAACGCTTGCGGGTTTCGTTTGCGGTGCGCTTATGCTGATTGCTTATCTGCTCGGCTCCGTTCTCGGCGGCGCGATCTCCGGTCTTTCTTTTGCTCTTCACGGACTGAGTGCGGGCAATCTTATCATGTGTATGCTTGCAAAAATCTTCCTGATGTTCGTATTCGTTTCTATTTTTACGCTGATCAGTGTGGCGGCAAAGCAGAAAGCTTGGCTTTCCATCTGCGGTTCGCTCGGCGGAGGTATGCTTCTCTTTATGATGGTTTCCATGATTACCCCTCTTTCTTCCACGTTCATAAACGTTGCGCTTTGCGCGGCAGGCGGCGCTTTATTTGCGCTCGGACTTGGTGCAATCAGTAAAGTAGTCCTCAAAAAGACAAGCTTGGTATAAAGCGGCGGATTGCCGCTGAAATAACGGATTGCTTGCAATCTGTGGCTCGTCTATCCAAGTTTCGTTCGTATTCAAACAATGCAAACGGCGAGGTTGAAATTGCGCAATAACGTGAGTTCGATGAAAAAATGGTAAGATAAACGGGAATTTAGCGTATTTCCTCGAAAGGAAATACGCAGTGATATTTGCCTACGGCAAGTGATATTGTGCTTTCGCACAGTGATATTCTGAAAGAGTGATATTCGCCTGACGGCGAGTGGAATATTTGAAGGGCGAACATATTCGGGGATGAACTTGTAAAAATAGCAGGAAATCTTGCTTAATTCGACCGTTTTAGGGAGAATTAAGCATACCTGCGTCTTGATTTTTATAAGTTCATCGTAAGCACATAGCTACAAGTTTGCGCAGGCG
>SVRL01000106.1 GCA_015064845.1 Oscillospiraceae bacterium
GAATTCGCAGCCATGCTGAAATCGATATCCTCCGACTCGGTGGATGCCTTCGATGAAAACAAAGCCAAAGACCTCATGAACGAAAAAAGCAATCTGCAACAGCAACTGTCACAGATCGCAGACACCAAACAGAAACGCGAGAACGCGCAGTCCCGACTCGACGATATTTATACGATCCTCGACGGACTCAAGAATCACCCGATGCAATACGATGACCGAATCGTAAGACAGATAATCGAATGCGTGGTCGTCGAATCCAAAGAAGAAATCAAAGTGATATTTATCGGCGGGTTGGAAACAACCGAGAGATTGAGAACCGACTGCGCGGAATGACCGCAAGGGTTCAAATCTCTAACACAAAAGCGCGAAAATATCTTTTTTATAGCCCTCTGACAGAAAAAAGCAGATTGTGAAAGCAATCTGCTTTTTTCAGTTATATTCGCCTTGCGGCGAGTGATCTGCACTTCATGCGTGATATTGCCTTCGGCAGTGGTATGCGCTTCGCGCGTTGAAAGTTACAAGGCGAATATAATATCACTGCAAAATGAAGTGGAGCAATATCACGCTGAGCGGGAGCGAAGCATATCACTAAAAACATAAGGGGTTAAAACTCTGACACGGATTTGAGTGATTTTCTATAGTATAAAAAGCCAAGTTGAATTTCGACTTGGCTTTTTATTTTGCAAGAAATTGGCAAACTAAAAGCAGGATGAGGGCATACTTTTAGAAAACGATGAAACTTTGACTTGCGGTTTCATACCGTATCAGAGAAAGCGAGGAAATATTATGCAATTCCAAAACGATAAGCACGAGGAAAATTGTAAACGGAGGTCAGAAATGGAACGTGAGTTAAACAAGCAACAAATACGGCAGTTTGAAGCATATCTATTGAGCGAGGAAAGAAGTACGGCAACGATGGAAAAATATATGCACGATATACGGGTATTTTATGAATTTATGAGCGATAAGATACTAAACAAAACGGCAGTTTTGGCGTACAAAAGCAACCTTTTAACAAAATATGCGGTCACGAGCGCAAACTCTATGATTGCGGCTGTCAACGCATTCTTTCGTTATCTTGGTTGGTATGAGCTATGCGTAAAGCAATATAAAATACAAAAGCCCGCTTTCTGCTCCGAAGAAAAGGAACTGACGAAAGCGGAGTATATACGTTTGATCGAAGCGGCAAGGCGCAAGGGCAACGGAAAGTTGAATTTGATTATACAAACGATTTGTGGCAGCGGTATCAGAGTAAGCGAATTGCAGTATATCACGGTGGAAGCGGTAAAGCGCGGCGAGGCGTTTGTAAATTGCAAAGGTAAAAGCCGCCGTATTTTTATCGTAGCGGCGTTAAGGAAAAGATTGTTGCAATATATAAAAACACAAGATATAAAATCGGGCGCGGTGTTCGTTACGAAAAACGGAAAACCCGTCAGCCGTCATAATATCTGGCGTGATATGAAATCATTATGTCAGGATGCGGGCGTTTCGCCCTCCAAGGTGTTTCCTCATAATCTTCGGCATTTGTTTGCCCGTACCTTTTACGGCATAGAAAAAGATATCGCTAAGCTTGCGGATATTTTAGGGCATACAAGTATCAATACCACGAGGATCTATATCGTTACCACAGGCATCGAGCATAAACGAAAAATGGAAAATATGCGGCTTATTATATAAAAAGAAAAAGACCGACTTTCGCCGCTCCTGTTACATAATGCTTGTCATGTATTCAAATATGATCGATTGCCATACTCAGCAAATATTCCATATGAAAATTATAGTATAAAATCTCAGATTTTGCAATAGGTTTTACTACATATCTCTTGAAAATATTAGGGAAATTTATTTTTAGGCATAACAATAAAGCCTTTTCGGTGAAATTTTTTTCAAAACAAAAGCGGAAAAGGCTTTTTTTGTGATGCTAATTTTTTCAAGTTTTCCGGAGATACAATCTTTATCGCAGTTTTACAACATAACAAGCATTATGTTGCGTAAAATATGAATCATTCGGGAATATGCGATTGGGAGTGTAAAAATGAGCAGAGCTTTGCCAACAAAAGAAAATCTTGTCGGACGGCGATTTGGTAAGTTAGAAGTGATAGGCCGCTCGGAGAAGCGCGGATCACGCGGAGCGAGAACCGTTCCTTTGTGGGAATGCCGTTGCGAATGCGGCGCTATTTGTTATAAAGCTACCGATACCCTTACCAATCCCGAACTCAGTATGTGCAATGACTGTGTCGGTAAGTATGCCACGGAAAAAATGAGAGAAAAAGCGGGCTTTGTTGACGGCACGCAGATCAGCCGTATTAAGAGCGATAAACCGATTGCTACCAATACCAGCGGTGTGCGCGGTGTATATTATGATAAGAAGACAAAAAAATGGCGCGCTCGGCTAAAATTCAAAGGAAAATTGATGAACTTCGGCACATATGAAAACTTTGACGATGCCGTCAAAGCGCGAAAGCGAGCCGAGGAAGAATATTACGGAGAGTTTTTACAGCAAATGATAAAATAAACGGAAGAAGTGTTACAAACAATCATTTGCGGTTCCGGTGAACTTTCATTGAACGTGTGAGGAGAAAGATTTTCCGAAAATAAGCCCCAATAGCCCCAAAATGAGTAGTTCTACCGTTTGTAGACTGCCTTTTTGGGGTGTTTTTATTGAAAAACAGGTATATTCATGCTATAATTAAGACAAAAATCAAAACCGATTCAAAGGAGGTTTTTTATGAACAATTATGATTTCGGTAATTATATTTGTGAATTGCGTGAGAAAAAAGGATTGACACAAAAAGAACTTGGGGAAAGACTTGGCGTTACGAACAAGGCGGTTTCCCGTTGGGAAAACGGCGGCGCATATCCCTCAACGGAGCTTATGCTTCCGCTTGCCAAAGAACTCGGTGTTACCATTGAAGATCTTTACAAAGCAGTTTCCGTGGATAAAACGCCGAAAACAAAATTGCGCAGATTTCTGGAATGGCTTATGCATCGTTCCAAAATTATTGCGGTCGTATGTATGAGTTGGTGGGCGCTTCAATATGTTTTATATCTTTGTTTTTCAAATGCTCCCGATAAATGGATTGTGGCGGGTATGACTCCGATTATGTCTTCCATCTTTTTCGTTATGTTTTATTTCTCGTTTATTTTATTTAAGAAGAATCCTTTTGCTCCCGAAAAAATGATTAACTTTATTATTGTATTTTTTCTTGCTTTTGTATCATTGAGTGCTTTTCTTATGCTGAAAGATTTTATTTTCTATTTCCCGAACGGATTTTATATGACTTCCTCTATGCCGCCCGTTGCAATCACGGCAATCGTGCTTGCATTGAAAAAAATATTGAGATAAACGGGAATTTACGGGTGTAATAGTTGTGAGCGGTGTCTCTCCCTCAGTCAGCTTTGCTGACAGCTCCCTCGTCAGAGGGAGCCGCTTTTTGCCTCCCTCTGACGAGGGAGGTGGCTCGCGACGCGAGACGGAAGGAGAGAAATTGTTAACTAAATGATATTGCTCTGACGAGGGAGGTGGCGCTACAGAGAAGCGTTGCTTGTCTGTGGCGTCGGAGGGAGAGATAACGGTAAACAATCATTTATTATTGCTTTCTCAAAAAGGACATACTGCTCTGAATTTTTTTCCGCAGAGGTTGAAAAACTGACATTCGTATGCTATAATAAGATAAACAGTTCTGAAAATAACTTTTTGAGAGGAGTGATTGGAATGAACAATCAGACAAATGAACAAAAAGCAAAGGCAAGCATAAAGAAACTCAAGATGATCGGCATTTTTACGTTGCTTTTGTATTTGGTGTCGATGGCGGCAATTATCTTTTTGGTGGATGATTTCCGTTTCGGTATTCTCTGCATTGCTCTCGCTTGTATTTTTTACATTGCGTTTATATCCGTTCTGAATGCGCGAACGATTTCGTTTCCTTTGATTTTACGTTTGGATGCACCTTTGTATTACGAATTGATCAAACAGGGGAAAAGCGTGAATACTTCTGCCGTTTATCAGATTCAGGCGGAATATTTCGTTGGTCATTATGCAAACGTGATTGAACTTTGCAACAAAAAACTGGAAGACCGCCATGTGGAAAGACGTTGGAGATATTATCTTTTTTCTTTTTTGGCAAATGCCTATTTTAATCTCGGCGAAGATGAAAAACTGCGTGAGGTTTGCAACAAGTTTTACGCATTTCTTGCTTCCGACAGAAAAAAAGAAAAGGTTTTGAAACGTTTTTACGATTTTCCTTTTTTTACCGTATTTGTGAACGGTAATTTTGAAGCTTGCGAACAATATTTGAAGCAACCGAAAAAACAAACTCCGTTGCAACGCATTTCTCTTGCTTTTTGGAAGGCACGTGTGGATTTGTGCAAAGGAGAAACGGAAGAAGCAAAGAACGGTTTTGAAAAAATCATTGCCGAAGCGCCGCTTGTAACTTATGCCGAACTTTCAAAAAAGGCTTTGGAAGCCATGGAAAACGGCGGTGATTATCGGGAAGCGGTGGCGCCTCTTGCGGAAGCCGAAAATCCAGCGCCTTTACAACCGCCTGCCATTGCATCCTTTTTTAAGGTGTATAACAAGGTACTCAATGTGATTCTCATTGTTTTGGTATGCTTTTTAGCGGTTGTTTTCTTGATATCATGGGTATTGAATTTGGATTGGGATCCGCATGATAAAGCGGTTGAAGTGCTTCTGGAGGAAGACCTCGGCGAGGTTGATATGCTGGAAACGTTTGATCTGGAAAAAGACGATTTCTGGGTGGATTCCATGTTCCTTTGCAAAAATACCGAATTTATTCTGGTTGGCAGTACGTATTATTATACGGATGAAGAATATACGCTTTATTATGAAATACAGGCGCAAGTTCCGCTTTCCACATTGCTTGCGGAGGATTTCCGTCAAATCACGAACGTTTATGACGCCATAACGGAAGAATGTACTGTTACGAGCGCATTTTATGCGAATCGGGAAGACGTTCCCGATGAAAATTATTATCTTACGTCGTTTGTCATTGAGGATAAAACCTTTTATTTTACGGTTACCAAGATTTTGTTTGGTTCCGAAATATAATCAAAAAATCCATGGTGTTTGCCCAACTTCTCATAAGGAAGTTTACAAATTTCGGCAGAGAGATTGTTTTCTTTGCCGATTTGTGTTATAACGATATGGGTGATGAATATGGATGAATTCATGATATATGATAAAGCATTAGGAACAAAATCTTTAACAGAGATGAAAGACCATATTGATTTTACCGTCAAATTGTACGTGCCTCATCTGCTTGTTCCGTGTTTCTTTGATATCAAAAAATAGTATAAGGGGCTGTCTCAAATGCCAAAATTAGAGCATTTGAGGCAGCTTTTTTCTGTTTTTTTGTTTGGGAGAGAAAAAAATCCCTCTCGGGGATAAAAAAGAGCATGACTAAAAAAGGATTGCAAGAA
>SVRL01000107.1 GCA_015064845.1 Oscillospiraceae bacterium
CAGCTAACAAGTTTTTTCATAATCAAATCCTCCTTTTCGCTCTTATTTGAAGAAACGTTCCCATGTGCTTTTGAAAATACGCACTTTGTTCTGTTCCCATTTTTTCAGATTACCGACATGAACACCGAGCATATCAGCATATTCGCGCTGTGTCATATTCAATTCCAACCGCTTTTTGCGTATCTGCTTGCCTTGATCGTTATACAAGAACATATTGAAGTCATCAAGCAATTCCGTTACGGGGACACCGAACAGGGCGGCAAGTTTTTCCATGTTATCTAACGGGTAGTAGTCGCGCCCGTATTCCTCATAGTGGATATAAGTGCTGCGGTCAATGCCTATGTAGTCCGCAACCTCTCTTTGCAAGAGTGCCTTTCGGTATCTGTGATAACGGAGCTTGTCCGCAATCTCGGTTATCTCCGACGGGTCAGAGAATCGGATATTGAATTTCTCGGATTCTAACAAATGGTGTGGTGCAAGCAACGGGAAACTGTGGATGAACAAGGGAGCAAATTTTACCTCTCCCGATATGTTTTGCACCATCAAATAAGAACGGCTACTCAAGCGGCGAAATACGCGCCATTTTTCATCGGAGGGAGCTTGATTTTCACCGTATGCTCCAAATGTAGCCGTTATGATAGGATAGCATTTTGCAGACATTTCGCCGCATAAGTAGCGAATCGCGCTCCGTTTGTACTGTCAAAGGAATCAATGGCTTTAATAAGCCCAATGGTTCCGATGGAAATGAGATCGTCCTGATCCACGCCCGAAGCGTAATATTTTTTCACGATATGCGCAACCAGACGCAGATTGTGATTGATGAGTTTTTCCCTTGCCAAGCGGTCGCCCTGTCTCATTTTTTTGAAGCATTCCGCTTCTTCGGCGGCAGAAAGAGGGGGCGGAAAGCTTTGCGAATAAGAAACCTTCAGAAATAAATAGAGAAAATTGGACATCAGCAAGGATAAAAGATGTATCATATCAAAAATCTTTCCTTTCCGTAAATTAAATCTTTCATTATATTATATATATTCAATTTACGGAGAATCTTGCCGATTTTTTGCGAAATAACAAAGGTTTATATTTTTTGTACGTCGTAAACGGAAAGAATTTTCGGCATTTCCGAGAAGACCGCTTCCCTTTCTCCGCAGAGCAAAACGGAAGCCTTGCCGTTTGTAATGTCAAAGAAATTGTCATCGGGCTCCACGTCTGCGTTTTCCCATTCGATCATTACGTTTTTCGCGTAACGGGAAGCCGTCAGGTCTAAGTAATACGCGCCGTTTTCTTCACGGACGGAAGCGGAAATTTCGGGATCTTCGAAATGATATTCACAAGGTTTCACATAAATCTTGCTGTCAACGCACAGAATGACACCGTCTTTTTCCAAGGCATATTCCAAAAACAGCTCGGAAGGCGCACTGTCCAGAAGCGCGGAAATTTCATTCGGTAAAGCCACGTCATAAGAAGAAAGCTCATCCACGGAAACGGGTATTTTTTCGGAAGCCAAGGTTTCCAATTGATTGTTTTTAACCGCAAGGAAAATTTTACCTTCAAAGGGGTTCAGTGTTTCGTTGGAAATATTGACGACCTTTGCATTTTCGTCCTCATGCAAAGAAATCAGCGCGGGCGCATAGAAGTTTCTCGCTTTGTAATGGAGTGCTTTCCATCTGCCGAAATAGTCAACGGAAGCCCAGGAAACAACAGGCCAGCAGTCGTTGAGCTGCCAATAAAGCGCCCCCATGCAACGTCCGCGGAAACGTCGGAAATGTTCCACGCCGTAACGAATGGCATCCGCCTGCACGAGCTGGGAAAGATACACGAAATGCGCAAAGTCTTCGGGGATCCGATAATAGTCTTTCACATAGCTCAGAATCTTTTCGTTTCCGCCGCGGCATTTCTGATGGGAATGCATAACTTCGGAATCAATCTTCATATCTTCCGGTAACGCAAAGCTTTTCAGCGTTTTCATCATCGGGAAAGATTCAAAACCAAATTCCGAACAATAACGGAAATAATGCTTGCGGTATTCTTCAAAGGGAACGCCGCCGTGCCAAACCTGCCAATAATGCGTATCTCCCACGTTTTCATTGCGCGGATCGTCAAAACCGCCGTGAGAGGAAGGCGAAGCGGGCCAATAGAAAATATCGGGCGCATATTCAGCACAGATCTTCGGCAGAATATTTTCATAAAGCAACAAATAATCGTCAACAACCTTCTGCGTTTTGGAAGGACGGCAGGAGCTCCAATACATCAAAGCTTCTTCCATCTCATTGTTTCCGCAAAGCAAGCCTATGCAGGCGTGATGGCGAATGCGTTTCAGTACGTCAACAAATTCATCCTTTACGTTTGCCGTAAATTCTTCACTCATCAGAACGTTCATGCAGGCAAACATGAAATCCTGCCATACAACAAGACCGTATCGATCGCAAAGCTCATAAAATTCATCATCGGGATAAAAACCGCCGCCCCACACGCGCAAAGAATTGTAATTTGCTTTCACGCAGGAACGAATCAGTTTTTCCGTGCGTTCGGGAGAACGCCATGCAAGAATACTGTCTTCGGGAATATAATCCGCGCCCATGGCAAAAAACTTTTTGCCGTTTACAACGTGGCAGAATTCTTCCCCGAATGCGTCCTTTTCACGGCTGACGGTCAGAGTACGCAAGCCTATCGTTTTGCTGACGGAATCTTCTTTTTCTCCGTTTCTGAAAACTTCAAAATCCAAGCGGTAAAGCGGTTGATCGCCCAATCCGTTCGGCCACCAGAGCTTGGGATTTTCAACGGTAATTTCCGTTACACCATCTTTATCCAGAGGATATGTTTCGGAAACACCGTCGGGCGCGGTCAAGATTGCGGAAACGGAAACGTTCCCATCTGCTTCCGTCAGAACGGGACGGACGGAAAGCGTAACCTTGCCGTTTTCGTGAATCTGACGGATTTCCACGGTTTCCATACGAACGTCATAAGCTTCCGTCGTAACGTCGCGGTAAAGTCCCATATCGGGAAGAATGGGACCCCAATCCCAACCGAACATACAAGAAGATTTACGAATATGACCGATACCGCCGAGCGTGAAGCCAACGTTTGCCGCAAAAAGGAAATGTTCCTTATTTTTGCGCTCGATATATTCCGACGGAGAATAGAAATGCAGTCTGATTTCATTATCTCCGCATTTTACAACGTGTTTCACGTCGATTCTCCATGCGCGGTGCATATTGTACGCATATAAAACGTGAACGCCGTTAACATACACGTCGCAAAGCGTATCCAGACCGTAAAAAACAAGGTCAAGATGTTTTTTGGAAAGCATTTCTTCCGTTACCACGAAAGAAGAAGTCATTTCCGAGTCCTTTTCGGAAAGTACGGTTGCCGCTTTTTCGTTCAATTGTTCGTAAGGGTGCGCAATTTTTTTGTATTCCAACAAAACGGAATACATGGAACAGGGGGCTTTGCTTTGTAAATGCTCGTTTTCATAATGTAATGTCCAATCGGAAATCTTATGGGTAATCACAAAACTCACTCCTTCGCCGAATTTTATATTTTATATTTCATTTCAAATTACGAAAAACCTTCAAATCAAGCTTGCCGTTTGGCATACTTACAATAAATCTAAAATTCAGAAGTCCGCAAGCAATCTCAAGCGGACGTTTTTTTCTTCTTTTTCGCGCTTCTGCCTTCTCCGCCGCCTGATTTATTCAAGGCAGGATCGTGCTGTTTGATCTTCATGCGTTCATGTAAACGTCTGGTGACGGAAGTGGACCGTTTGTCGGCAAGCTGATATTCGATGGTGCTTTTACTTTCCTCCCCCGTTTTCAACTTTCCGCTTCGGATATGCTCATGCATCCGTCGGTCCAGATTGTTGGTTTCTCCGATATAAATAATTTTACCGGAATCATCGCGAATACGGTATTCTCCGGGTTCTTTGGGCGGTTTTTTCCCGCTTTTTGTCGTCGGATTATATTTCACGGGTCTGCCCCTTTTGTAAACTGCCATTTTTCCTCCTTTTCTGCATAGGGATTGCAAAAATAAATCTTATTATGCAATATCAGTATAACAAAAAAGAAAGAAAAAATCAAGAGCATAAAAAGCGGCGAATCGCCGCTGATGACTGCTCGTCTATCCAAGTTTCGTCCATATTCAAACAATGCAAAAAAGATACTTTCAAAATGCATTGGTTTTCCAATGCGTTTTTGTTTTATATTGAATCATTTTTCAAAATTATTCGCCACGATTGTGAACAATTTGTAAACATTTCAAAAAAGTTGAAACTTTTTGCCATCCAAATAAGTATACCGACGGAACACAAGATTTTTTTACCGTTTCTCACAGAATGTTTATTGAGCCCAACGAACTTGTTTCATATATCTTTGACACATTCCATCTTCCCGCAAATAAAACCGTTGAAAGTTTCGATGCTGAATTCTTTATTTGGTACGAAAATGAACCTCTTTGGGAAGGTCAAATTTACGAACCTATCGCATAAGCAAAGACTTAATCGGATAAATTAAATCTTTCGCCCCCGAAAATCCACTTTACTTCTTCCCGAAAATATGGTACAATAAATAAAAATCGAAGAAACAAAGGAGAGATATGCATGAAAAAATTATTTTCCTTATTACTCGCATGCATGATGTTATTTTTAACATCTTGCAACCAAACGCCGCCCAGTGAAACCACAACGGGAAGTTCGCAAAACCAAGAAAAACCAAAAGATTCTGAATTGAAAGATACCATCATCCAAAATGGAGCGAGTGAATTCATTGACATTCCTTCTCGCATACTCTTTGAACAGTCCGGCTACGTTTTCTATTACAGCAAAGCAGACGGAAAAGCCTACGTTTACTGTTTTGACCCGCTTTGTGATCATTCCGGCGGAAAATGTCTTGCCCAACCGAAAGATTTTGAACACATTCCCAATTTTGAATTAAGAAATACGTTTTTTATTAACGGACGTTTTTATACCGCTTCTCAATACGGACAAATTTATTCCTTTTCTTTTGACGGAAGCGATTTGAAAATCGAATACGGCGAGGATTATTTTCCAATAGAAGATCGCTATGAAAAGCAATTTCGTTGGTCTCCAAATTTCTGTGTATATGATAAATATATTTATATTCCTATGAATGCGGATGAGAACGGAAATCCGCATACCCTTCGATTCAATACCGAAACGAAGGAAATGGAAGATTTGACCGAAAAAACAGGGAATGATATTTTAATCTATTTTTTCTATAATGGAGAACTCTACGGCAGAGATATGCAGCTCAGAATCTGGGTCAAAGCAGATTTAGAATTAAAGGAGATAGAGTCCATCGAAGAACAGCCGACAACGAATCAATTTTACAGAAGCGTATTTTTTGAT
>SVRL01000020.1 GCA_015064845.1 Oscillospiraceae bacterium
ACAGAAGAATCATTCGGGACGAAGCAATATGGTGGATTCGTCTCGCACTCACAGCTCTCCCGACAATATTGGTGTTGCTCTTATGGGCGCGCGTGGGCTTGGGAATCTGACGAGTCTATTTGAGGACAGCGAGGAATCCGAGGAAGAAAAACGGCAGAGAGAAGCGAGAAACGCTGGCTCTGCACTCGGAGCTGCCGTAGGGCTCGCTGCAGGTGCTGTGATTGGTTTAACACAACAGCAATCCACGCCGACAGATGATGTTGACGATGACGAGGACGAAGGGTTTGATATTACGATGTGAGAAAGGATGATGATATGACTTGGAAAAAGTTTTGGAAGCGAGTGAATGCTCTGATTCACGATAACCGTACAGTTCTTCGTGATGGAGAGGACATAGAGGATTGGGAAGAAGTACAGCGCAAGCAGCGTGAAGAAGAAGCGGAACGGCAGAGGAAGGAGCAAGAGATCCTCGCCACTTGGTTTCTGCGCGAGGAATATATTAATGCAGGTTGGTTCAAACGCTTCCTTTTGCGCCTCGAATTTGCTTTCCGCAGCACACGTGGAGAGAGTCACATCCCACAGATACCGGAACACATCCGCAAAGAGATCGCACGTTGTCTTCTGCCGGATATCGTTGCTTATTTTGAGTCGGATCAGGGACAGAGGGAGTTTGCCGAATGGAAAGCACAACAGGAAGCTGACAAAAAGGAAAAGAGCGAGGTCGCATGACCTCGCTCCTAAACAGCGTCAATATGATAAATCAATAGTAAAAAACAAATCCGAACCAATTTCGATTTACGAAATAGTTCGGATTTGTTACGTTTGGTGACCCGGACGGGAATCGAACCCGTGTTACCGCCGTGAAAGGGCGGTGTCTTAGCCGCTTGACCACCGGGCCAAGCATGACAACCAAGGTTGTCATGGTAGCGGAAGTTGGATTTGAACCCACGACCTTTCGGGTATGAACCGAGCGCTCTAGCCAACTGAGCTATTCCGCCATGCTTCGAACCTTTCGTGATTTGCTCACTTCGGTTGACTGCCTGACCATTATAGCATAGGTTTTCACATTTGTCAATAGGTTTATTAAAAATTTTTTAAATTTTTTGAAAAATTTTTACTTGATATAAAATCTTATTATTTCGGCAAAAAACCGACCTCTTTTTATTGGAAAAGGTCGGTTTTGATTACAAAATTTTACAATTGATACGGTAATTATTTCAAAATGAATTTGTGGTAAACTTTTTTACCCTTACGGATAACAACACCTTCACGGAGAAGATTTTCTTCCACCATTGTGCCAAATGCGGTTACCTTTTCATCGTTCATCGCAACACCGCCCTGAATCACCAAGCGTTTTGCTTCGCTTCTGGAGGGAGCAAGTTTACCTGCAACCATCAAATCGAGAATACCGATCTTACCATCGGTCAAAGCAGAAGCTTCGATTTCCGTTGTGGGCATATCTGCGCTGTTACCACTGCCGGAGAAAAGATTTTTGGAGGTCTGTTTTGCTTTTTCTGCTTCTTCCTTACCGTGAACGAGAGCAGTCAATTCATAAGCAAGAACTTCTTTCTTTTCATTGATACGGCTATCGTCCCAAGCTTCCATTGCATTGATTTCATCCAAGCTGAGGAAGGTCAGCATCTTGATGCACTTCATAACATCAGCATCGCCCACGTTACGCCAGTACTGATAGAATTCAAACGGAGAAGTCTTATTCGGATCGAGCCATACCGCGTTTCCTGCGGTTTTACCCATCTTCTTACCGTTGGAGTCTGTAAGAAGTGTAATGGTCATTGCGTGTGCATCCTTACCGAGCTTTTTACGGATGAGTTCCGTACCGCCGAGCATATTGGACCACTGGTCATCACCGCCGAATTCCATATTACAGCCGAATTTCTTGAACATATAGTAAAAGTCGTAGGACTGCATAATCATGTAGTTAAATTCAAGGAAGGAAAGTCCTTTTTCCATTCTCTGTTTATAGCATTCCGCACGAAGCATATTGTTAACGGAGAAACAAGCGCCGACTTCACGGAGCAATTCCACATAGTTAAGATTCAAAAGCCAATCGGCATTGTTAACCATCATCGCTTTGTCTTCGCCGAATTCGATGAATTTTTCCATTTGGCGTTTGAAGCATTCCGCATTATGATCAATATCTTCCTTAGTCAGCATTTTTCTCATATCGGTTCTGCCGGAGGGGTCGCCGATCATCGTTGTACCGCCGCCAATCAAAGCAATCGGTTTGTTGCCTGCCATCTGCAAACGTTTCATCAATGTAAGTGCCATAAAGTGACCTGCCGTCAAGCTGTCTGCAGTACAGTCAAAGCCGATATAAAAGGTTGCCTTTCCGTTGTTTATCATTTCACGGATATGTTCTTCATCCGTTACCTGCGCGATCAAGCCACGCGCTTGCAATTCTTCATAAATTCCCATTTTCATATTCCTTTCCAAAATAAAAATAAAAGTCCTCTGCAAAAATGCAGAGGACGAAAAATTCGTGTTACCACCTCAGTTTGCCTATTTTTCACAAAATAAGCCTCAAAAAGTTCGTTTTACAAACTTCAGCGCTTTAACGGGCGCACCCGTCGCATCCTACAAAAGTCTTCGGAAGCGCAGCTCGGGAATGTATTCGGCAAAAGCTTTCATACCATCTTTCACCTGCCGATGGCTCTCTGAATAAAAGGATTTCTGCTTACTTGTTTCCGTCGTCGCTTTTTTATATGCCATAATATTATATCATAGCATACACGCTTTGTCAAGGGTAAGATGCGTGGTTTTCAGGATTTTGCTCCTGTATGAAAAAATATTTTGCAAACATTTGCGTCAAGATGGTCAAATAGATTGTAAAATCGTTTGAATTGCGTTTCTTATTTTTTCAATGCATAAAGTATCCGTTTTTCCATCAATGATATAACAATCTTTATTCACTTCTATCATGAAAGAAATCAGATTTTTATTTACTTCTTTTGATAAAATGCAATTTGGAATCATACTGCCTTGATAAGGATAATTGACATCAACGGAAAAACCGTTTTCCAAAAAAGCAGAAAGGACGGTGTCCTTTACCGATAACGATAAATCATCAAAGCCTATGCAAATATCCGGTAAATTTTTTTCGATTGTTTGATGTACAATAAGTTCTTTTGAAAAGCTGTGCAGATCAATCAATACAATATTTTCGGCCGCCTCTTTCACCAACTCATCCAATTTACGATGGTGTTCTGCGTATAACACATAGGTGCTGTCTTTTAATTGAGAATTTATTTTTTTGATAACAGTTCCGTCATACACTCGTTCATAACAAAAGCCCATCCCGTACTTTTCCATGATTTCATTATCTCCAATGAATCTTTCAACATCACAAAGAAGACGGCTGACTTCAAACTTGAGAATTTTGGCATCAACGCTCTCGGGAACAAACAATGTTGCATCTGTATCTCTCATTTTATCATGATAATGGAGAAATTTTTCACGGTCAACAATTACGGAAGACATTAAACTTTCTTCCAATTGATTTCCGTCATGGGGAATATGAAAAATCACTGTTTTATCCATAAAAGTCTCCTTGCATCTAAAATTTTAAGGGAACCTCTAAAAATTAGTTCCCAATATTAAATTTTGCGATTCAAATATCAAAAAATGAAATTGAAGCGGCGAATTGCATACCAAACTCAAATTTCATTTCGGACGTGTTTGGGGAGTTTCTTTCCTGCATAAGCACTGTCGGCATACTGTGTACCATTGTAGATGAAGGAATACGGAGAACCGCTTTCGTCATACAGGAAATCCATATAATTAGTTTCCCAAGTCTGGCGAATCAAAAGCTTGTCCGCGCCGTTTTAGAAACACAAAAATTTTTCAGATGGCAAGCACCGCCTAAAAGACGATGCTTGCACAAAAAGTCGCCGTTTATAAGTTTCAACGATTCAATTTATCCCGTTCGTAATTCTTGCATTTATTTTTCTGCTTTAAATATCCATAGAAATAATAAATAGCGAAGCAAACACATATTCCGATCATTACACCAAACAGCCATATACCTGGACTGTTAGATTGAAAAATGATAGATGCAACAAGCGGAATTGAAAAAAGTATAGTTAAAAACAATGCAGTTAAAAATCTTTCAAAAAGGTTTGCACGTATGTAGTCCAATCTAACCTCATACAGTAATAACAAATCTTCTTTACACTCTTTTGTACGATACATCGTATAAAAGCACATTGTCGATTCGATTGGATGCGCACGATACCTTGATAGTAACGCGTAATCGCAATGTCCCATGCTTTTCCCTCTGAAAGATTTATAAGATATGAAATAGTTCATTTGCTTTGGAGATGAATTTTTGAAATAGAAAAAATAGGAATGCTTGATTTTTTCTAATCGATACCCCTTTTGTTCCATGCTTTCGAGCCAACTTTCGATATCCTCGATTTTCCATAGAGGAAAATATTTAAATACTTTCATTATACTCACCTACCTGAACGCTCGTTTTACTAAGGTTTTCACCGATGTTAATAAACCTGAAGAAGTTGAACCTATGACAGAAGATGTACCTCTGACAGTGTTTAGCTTTTTAAATCCCTCATCCATAATAGCAAGGCCTTTCTTAATAGCTCCTTTTCCGTATCTACTGCCGCTAAGTAAACCTTGCTCAGCTTTTACAACTTTGTTTACACCTTTACAGATGATTTTATCCGCTACATTTGCAGCATTATGTGTAACTCCCCAAGAAAGTATCGATGTTCCAACTCCAATAAAAAAATCTATTCCAACATCAAACCAATTCACGGATTCTAATTTTTTCCCGTCGATCAAAGTTTGTGTTGCTAAGTTATTTCCAGCGCTTAAAAGCCCTCCCGCTACAATTTGAGCACCAGTCGGGATACCAGAAGCAGCAAGCACACCACCAACAACTCCCACTCCAACGCCTAACGCAATTGCTTTCCAATCCCCTCCAGAAATCGCAGCAGATTAAACTGCGAAAACTTTCCCAATCGATTATCTTTAATCGTTCAAGACAATCGCCCGGTTTACTTAATTTTTGCAATCTGTTTTCTTCTGCAAAAAAAAGAAATTTGTTTCATTTTCAGCTGTCCTTTCCTTATTTTACCTCCATTATATCATATTTATATCATATTTTGCTGTTTATTGCAATAGTTGGGGAATTTTTAGAGGTTCCCTTAATTCATTGATTACAGCATCGGAATCCAACAAGCGCCCGATACACATCCCCTTAAAATCAGTTTCCGCCAACCGTGCAAAGCTCTTTCGCCGCCGCAAGGGTTTGTTCCGTGATTTTTGCGCCGCCGATGATTCTTGCAACTTCTTGGATATGCTCGTCTGCACTCAATATTCTCACGGAAGACTCGGTTCTGCCTTCGGTTTCCGTTTTGGAAACAAAGAGATGTTCATCCGCAACAGCCGCGATTTGAGGAGAGTGCGTAACACAGATCACCTGTGTACCCTTTTGCGCAACCTCGTGTAATTTAATGCCGATTTTATGGGAAGTTCTTCCCGAAATTCCTGTATCGATTTCGTCAAAAATCAGCGTTTCGGTATGCTCTTTATCCGCAAATGCGCAACGAAGCGCCAGCATCATACGGGAAAGCTCGCCGCCCGATGCAACCTTGGAAAGCGGCTGTAAGGGTTCGCCGGGATTGGCGGAAACTGTAAACGCCACTTTGTCCACGCCGTTTGGCGAAAATTCACGCAAATTGGTTACTTCAATACGGAAACGAACCTTTTCCATATCCAGAAAAACAAGCTCTTCCGTGATTTTTTCTTGTAAATATTCCGCAGCCGAACGGCGTTTTTTCGTAATCTGTGCCGCTATGCGCTTCATTTCTCCGCGAATCTCCGTCAGTTCATTTTCCAGATCCTCGGAAAGTTCGCCCGATTGCTCCAGATCATGCAGTTTGGCCACCATACGCTCTCTGTATTTTTTGATTTCCTCGACCGTGCCTCCGTATTTTTTTCTCAGACGCTGGAGATGATCCAATCTTTCTTCAATACGATCCAAAATCTCGGAAGGATTTTTAATACCCATATCACATTCCTTGCGGATGGTTTCGGCAATATCCTCCAAACGGTAACGGAAATCGGCAAGCGTTTCTGCAAACACCGTTGCTTCGTTCAAAACGCCTTCCAAGGAACTCAACGATTCCTCTGCCTTTTCAATCAAATCACAGGCACTGACACCTTTTTCATTCTGATACAAAGCGCGATAAATGAGTTTTGCGTGTTTACCGATTTTTTCCGCATTTTGCACCTTGGTACGTTTTCTTTTCAGTTCTTCCTCTTCGCCTTCGCGAGGATTGACCGCATCAATATCCTTGATCTGATATTTCAAAAGTTCAACCGTTCTTGCTTTTTCCTGTTCGTCATAAGAAATCTCCGCAATCCTTTTTTTCACGGAAAGCATTTGACGGTAAAGCTTTGCGTATTCTTCTTTTTCCGTTTCGCAATCGGCAAAGGCATCTAAGAATACAATATGAGATTCCTCATTCAAAAGAGATTGCCCCGTATGCTGTCCGTGAATATGAATCAGCTTTGCAGCAAGATCGCGCATAATGGAAAGCGGCACGGTTCTTCCGTTAATGCGTGCAACAGAACCGCCCTTATCCGTAATATTGCGCTGAAAAAGAAGCGCTCCCCCCTCTGTTTCGATGCCGAGTTCTTCTGCAAACAAAACGGCTTCTTCGGAAATATCCTCAAACAATGCGGAAACCATGGCTTTCGATTCTCCGCCGCGAATCAACTCACGGGAAGCACGCGCACCGATAATCAAGCCCACAGAATCTATGATAATGGATTTTCCCGCGCCTGTCTCTCCGGTCAAAACCGTCAAAGCATCTCCGGGACAAACGCATTCATCCTTGATAATGGCAATATTATGAATACATAATTCTTTGAGCAAAACATTCCCTCCTTGGACTTCAGCGGCCGATGATTTCTCTGATAAAATTCGTGAATTCCGTGGCATCCTCTGCGTTTCTGACCACGATGAAAATCGTATCGTCCCCCGCAATGCTGCCGATGACAGCTTCCCCTGCAAGTGCATCCAAAGCGGCAGCAGCTGCGTTTGCCATCCCCGCAAAAGTTTTCACAACAATGATATTTTGTGCGTCCTGCGCGTTTACAACGGTTTCACGCATAATATTTTTTAATTTATTTTCGTTGCTTGAATTATCGCTTCTTGCAACGGTATATTTATATCCGCCGTTTTTTGTTGCGGTCTTGATGAGACCCAATTGCTTGATATCTCTGGAAACAGTCGCCTGTGTAACGGGATAACCGCTTTCTCTGAGTTTTTCAATTAAATCGTCCTGCGTTTCAATCACGTAATCTCCGATGATTTCAAGAATGCGCGTATGACGGGAATTTTTCATACTGTTTATTTTCCTTTACCGTTTTATTTTTTATTTAATTTGGTTTCCAAAATATCATAAAAACGGTTTGCGCCGATTTTGATAATTTTGGCTGTATATTGAGATTTTCGAATATGTATCTCCGCTTCTTTCGGAATCAGACGAGCATTTTTTCCATCCATCGTTACATGAATATCCGTCAAGGTATCCCTGGTTGCGCCGGAAACAGTAAGCGCCGTTTCGGGAGAAAGCAACACGGCTCGGCTCAGCAAAGAATGCGGACAAATCGGTTTCACGGAAACGATCGACGCCATAGGATCGATAATGGGACCTCCTGCTGAAAAGGAATATGCCGTAGAACCTGTCGGCGTTGCAATGATAATGCCGTCTGCGCGGTAATCCAATTTGCCGCCCGGTGCGCAAATCAAAGAAAATTCAGCGATTTTTGAACGAACACCGCTGGCGATCACAACGTCGTTCAGTATTCTCTGCGAATGTAATATATGACCGTCAAGGACGATTTCCGCTTCCAAAAGCATTCTCGTCTCCACAGAAAAACTTCCTTCCGCAAGCGCAGAAAGCTTTTCGATCTCCGTTCTTTCCAATGCCATCAAAAAACCGAGATGTCCCAGATTGATTCCAATGGCAGGTTTATCTTTTTCCGCTGCCCGAATGCTGTAACCGATCATTGTTCCGTCGCCGCCGAGAACGAGAATGGCATCCGCTTCTTCCATCATCTGATCTGTATTTTCAAAAAAATTGACAGCGAGCGGTTCATTCTCAAAAAACGGACGCGCAGTTTCTGAAAGATATGAAGAAATTCCGTTTTCCGAAAGGATACAGACTGCGCGTTTCGTATAAATATATTCTTTATCATATTCGGAATTTTGAAAAATAGCAATTTTTTTCAGTATCACAAAGTCCATCCCCTTCAATAAATTTTATAAACAGATCGCTTTTGTCCTTTCATATCAACACTATGAAAACACTGCCTTTTTGATTTCCGGTATATCCGATTTTTTTCTTTCTCCGACACGAAAAAGCGCAAGATATTCCCGATTGCCGTCGCCCCCTTCAATCGGAGAAGCAATCAAAGCTTCCGGATACAGACCTTCCGCTTCCGCTTTCTCGAATAAATTTTCGATAACCTTCATATGAACCCGACGGTCGCGGACGATCCCGCCTTTTCCGATATGTTCTTTACCCGCTTCAAACTGTGGTTTGATCAAGCTGATAAAAATACCTCCCGTTTTCACGTTGGTCCGCACCGCATGATAGATCAAAGATTGCGAAATAAACGAAAGATCCGAAACGGCAAGATCACAGAGCTCTCCTGTCATTTCCGGTGTCAAAGTTCTGGCATTTGTCCCTTCCAACGAGCAGACTTTCGGATTTTTCAGAAGCGTGGAATCCAACTGTCCGTGTCCGACGTCCACGGCATAAACGCGGGCAGCACCGTTTTGCAACAAGCAGTCCGTAAAGCCTCCCGTAGATGCGCCGAGATCCAACGCGACCTTATTTTGAATCTCCGGCTGAAACGAAAAAATTGCCGCTTCCAGTTTTATACCGCCGCGGCTGACGTATTTGGAGGGATTTTCAATTTTAATTTCGCAGACCGGCGTATTTCCGTCGATATCCTGAGAAGGTTTGTCAATCCGTTTTTCTCCCACACGGACACCGTCTTTGATCAGTGCCGCCGCATGGCTCCTGCTTCTTGCAAGTCCTTTTTCAAAAAGAAATTTATCTGCTCTCATAAGAATCCTTTCGTTTCATTTTTCCGCATTCCGCAAAATCATAGTTTTACTTTTATACGATATCGTATTTATTATATCACAAATCGTATGAATATTCAATAGAAATCAAGCGGATTTACCGATTTTTTTCAATACCGGCGACGCTTTTGCATATTCATTCACAAATATTCATTATTTTGCGCGACAGATCATCACGAGCATATCGGAATAAAAGTACGGAAAAACAGAAAAGATCATAATCCAAGGATTGCTTGGATTTTGAACAACGAATTGATAATTGTTTTTTTACCAATATGTGCTATAATAGAATCACACCGGTGAAATAAATTTTGGAGGTACTTTTATGCAACTGAATTTGGGACAAAAAATACGTGAATTGCGCCGTCGTGACGGACGTACGCAAGAGACACTTGCCGAAGCCATCGGCGTAACATCACAGGCAGTTTCGCGCTGGGAAGCAAATGGCGGATATCCCGATATGGAAATGATTCCTTCCATTGCAAATTATTTTAATATATCCATTGACGAACTGTTTGGATACAACAATGAGCGCTCCAAAAGAATCGACGAGTTGGCTGAAAAAATTGATCAAATGAATTTTCAAAATAACGGCGAAGACATCAATATCGATGCCTGTATTGCATTTGCAAGAAATGCCCTTATCGAATTTCCGGGTAACGAAAAAATCATGTTATGCCTTGCCTCGGTATTGTATAACGCAGGATATGTGCGATATGGGGAACATCATTTATCGGATGATGAAGGATACGATGTCTTGGATGTTGAAAGGCATCGAACCTATCCTGAATGGAAAGAGGCAATCTCACTTTACGAAAAATTACTCAAAACCATGGAGAACGGTGAACCGCGCCATCGAGTCATCCGCGAACTTACTCAACTATATTTGAACACCGGGGAGCATACGAGAGCGCTTGAAGTGATTGAAACAGTTCCCAACCTTTATGGATCAAGAGAATTTCTCAAAGCCAAGGCAACAGACGGAAAGAAACGTGCCGAATCTTACGGCGAGGGATTGCTCAAAACAGTGAGGGCTTGTTCGGAACTTATGGTCAGCGGAGTCATTGCCAATGAAAAGAATATGTCTGCCGCAGAAAAAGCACAGAGTTTACGCGGCGCAATCGAAATTTTCAATATTGTTTGTACCGATGGCAATTGCGGATCGCATCACGCTTATATCGCGCGTGTCTACACCTTGCTTTCCTTGTATTTGTGGTTAGACGGCAAAAAAGATGAGGCGTTTGAGGCTTTGGACCTTTCCCTTTTGCAATGCAAACTTTTTGATGAATATCTCATAAAAGAAACAGGATGCTATACCGCGCCACTGATCAGATTGGTTCAGCATGAATCATGTCATGATATGCCGATCGAAACCTCTCACATAAGCCTTGCAGAAGACTGGCCTTGGTGGTGTGTTTCTGAATGCAATACCGTAAAAACAGAAATGCAGGCGGATTCTCGTTGGCAAGAATGGATGTCTAAATTACAGAAATAATTTTCGCCCCGCTTAGGCGGGGCTTGTTTCTGCATATAAAAAGCCACCACAAAAAATGCGGTGGCTAAATTCGATTTTATTTCTGATTTACAGTGTCTCCGATTTGCAATTTTTTATTTATAATAATTAACGTGAACTTCATGCGTGAGAGAACCAAGAACGAAATAAACGTAGGGGCGCACAGCGGGATTAAAATAAACCTGAGACAGAGACGTGCAGGAACTATCAAACATCGAAGCTCCGAAATCCAAAAGATTTTCGGAAAAATAAACCGTTTTCAAAGAAGAACATCCCTCAAACAAGCTATTGCCAACGGTCTTCACATTGTTGGGCATTTTAAACTCTTTTAAGGAAGTTGCATAGGAAAAAGCGGCGTCGCGGATTTCTTCCAGATTTTCGCCTCCCAAAATTTCGGAAAGTTTGGAACAAAGACCGAACGCATTGCTGCCGATTACTTGAACAGTGGAAGGTATCGTCACTTTTTCCACACAGTCCATACGGAAAAACGCCATCGATTCAATGAGTTCCAAGCCTTCGGGCAAATACAGTTCCTTCACGTGATAGGTAATATTGTATTTGGTCATACCGGCAGGGCTAAGTTCTTTCAGATCTTCGGGAATATAAGGGTTATCCCAACCGCAGAAAACGGCGCCCGCAATCACTCTGACACCTTCGGGAACATGGATTGCCTCTTGACCCTCAGCAACATAAACTGCAAGCAAAACACCGGAAGAAATCAGATAACGGTCTTCTTCCTTTTCTGCTTTGGCTGCCTGCTCCATAAAGTTTGTATGCGCATTGGTGGAAACAAAAGCATATTCGCCAACCGACTTTATACTTTCAGGCAATTGGATATTTTCAATGCCCGAACAACCTTGAAAAGCATATGCGCCGATATATTCCAGATTTTCGCAATTTTCCAAATTCACTTTGGCTTTTGTCGTTACACCATCCGTCAAAATATCAAACGCATGTTGATCGATGCGAATAAGTTCCTTGTTCAAAACGACGTTTTCCAAAGCGAAACAACCTGCAAAAGCGGATTTCCCGATTTCACGGACACCTTCGGGAATCGTAATCGTTTGCAAAAGACTTGCATACTTATAGCCGTATTCCGGCGCTTCATTGTTCATTGCCGCATTATAAAATGCCGTTGCGCCAATCGTTTTGATGCCTTTTCCCGAAAGATCGAGCAACGACGGATGCACGGTCGTTTTGATCAATACGCCATCTCCGACAATCAAATATGCATCATCCTTTTCCTGATACCAACGGGTATAGTTCAAAGCACCGAAATCCACAACTTCAACGGAAGAAGGAATGGAAATCGAAGAAAGTCTTGCGCAATCATAGAAAGCATAGATGCCGATTCGGCTGACACCTTCGGGAATTTCAACAGAACGGAGCATGGAACAGCCTGTAAAAACGTAATCTCCGATTTCACGAAGCTCGGTTACACCTTCAAAAGAAATGTTTTCTAAAGAAGAACACTGCGAAAATGCCCAGCTTTCGATTTTTTCCAATTCAGAAGAAAACGTAACACGTTCCAGAGAGGAGCAATTGATAAACGCAGCTTCTCCCACCCTGCGAATGTGTTCCAAAGAAATTTCTTCCAAAGCAGTGCAGTAACAGAATGCGCTTTCACCCAAAGATTTCACTGTAGAAGGAAGCGAAATTTCCTTCAGGTTTTCGCAATATGAAAATGCATGGGAACCAATCGTTTCCACACCTTCGCTTACGGTAACTTTT
Source organism: Oscillospiraceae bacterium (assembly GCA_015064845.1). GTDB lineage: Bacteria > Bacillota > Clostridia > Oscillospirales > CAG-272 > QALR01. Next base: position 12,387 of record SVRL01000020.1, read on the forward strand.
TTCAGAGACGGACAATACTGGAATGCGCCGGAGCCGATGGTTTTGACATTCGAACCGATCACAACCTCTTTCAAAGTCGCATCGCCCGCAAACGCGCTTTCGCCAATCATTGTAACGTTCTCGGGAATCACGTATACACCGTTTTCATCCGCCTGCCCGATGCAAGAAAGCAAAATGCCCTCTTCATTAATCAGATAATTTTTTTCCGGTAAAGAAGTTTGGTTTTTGGATGAAGTGGTCTCCGAGGGACCATTGTTATCATCGCACGCGGTAAAACAACACACCGCCATGCAAATACACAAACAAAAAGCAATCAATTTTTTCATGAAAATATGCCTATCCTTTCAAATACAAAACAGCGCATAACACTGCTTGTTTATTTTTGTCGTTTTCTGTTATTATATAACAAAATCAGCTTTCTGTCAACTATAATCCAAAGAAGTTCACAAACTTGTTAAAACTCATTCAAAATTTTTTATTAAATTTCAGCAAAATTCCCATTTTAAAAATTGCAGATTAAAATGCGCGGAAGAAAGCAAAGCTATTGACATTTCGGGCAAAAAGCGGTATAATGTTAGCAACCTAACAATTTTGCATTTTACAGAAAGAAAGGAGGTTTCCAAACTATGGCAGAACCATTCAGAATCGGCTCACAGATTAAAGTTCTTTCCAATCTCCTGATGAGAGAAATCGGAAACAGCGCTTGCGCAAAATCCGCGGATGAAGCAACGGGAAACAATATGTTCATCATCCGCTATCTGGCGCAACGCAAAAACGAAGACGTTTTTCAAAAAGATCTGGAAGAATTTTTTTCCGTACGCCGTTCCACAATGTCTGACATCATTCTGCGCATGGAGCAGAAAGGATTTTTGATCCGCAAACCCGTTTTACATGACCGCCGACTGAAAAAGCTGGTTTTAACGGAAAAAGGCGAAAACATCCACACCATGATGGAATCGGTCGTTTTTCAAACGGAGGAAAAACTGACACTTGGATTTTCAACGGAAGAAAAAGAAACGCTTTCCTACCTTTTGGAAAAACTGCGCCGAAATTTGGAAACCGAAATCTGAAGCAGAATGCAGACAAAAATAAAATGAAAGGAATCCCAAATGGGAAAGCAACTGATTTTATGATTAAAAGACTTTCCAAATGCATTAAGGGGTATACTTGGCAGACCATTCTTTCCCCGTTGTTTATTGCACTTGAGGTCATCATCGAATGTATTATCCCTCTTGTTACCAAAGACCTCGTAAACTATCTTAACAGCGGCGAAAATCTCTCCATGGATACCATCAAGTATTACGGCTTCACGCTTGTCATACTTGCTGTTTCTTCTCTTTGTTGCGGCGCACTTTCCGGTTGGTTCTGCGCAACCGCTTCCTGCGGTTTTGCCAAGAATTTACGCCGCGAGCTTTATTACAAGGTTCAGGACTTTTCTTTTTCCAACATTGATAAATTCTCCACTTCCAGCCTTGTAACCCGTTTGACCACCGACGTTACTAACGTGCAACAATCTTTCATGATGTTGATCCGCATTGCCATTCGCGCGCCCTTTATGTTGATCTTCTCTATGATCATGGCATTCATTCTCGGCGGTCCGTTGGCTTGCGTTTACGTATTGCTTGTTCCCGTTTTGGGATTTGCACTCTTCGCCATCGCGCGTAAAGTTATGCCGATTTTCCGCGGCGCTTTCCGTAAATACGATAAACTCAACGAATCCGTGCAGGAAAACATCGGCGGCATCCGCGTAGTTAAATCTTTCGTAAGAGAAGATTTTGAAAAGGATAAATTCAAAAAAGCCTCCGGTGATCTGGCAAAGGATTTCACAAGAGCCGAAAAAATTCTCGCTCTCAACAATCCCTTTATGCAAATTGCCATCAATACCTCTATGGTCTGTGTTTGCCTGTTTGCTTCTTACCTTATTATTTCCACGGGCGGCACGACTTATAACCTCGGTAACTTTTCCGGTCTTCTGACTTACGGTGTTCAGATCCTCATGAACTGTATGATGCTTTCCATGGTGTTCGTTACACTGACTATGTCCATGGAATCCGCTCGTCGTATTGTTGAAGTACTCGATGAAGATAGCACCATTAAAACTCCCACAAATGCACGCAAACAAGTTTCTGACGGTTCCATCGAATTTGAAAACGTCAGCTTCAAATATTCTGAGAAAGCAGAAAAAAATGCGCTTTCCGATATCTCTCTGCATATTAAATCCGGTGAAACCATCGGTATCATCGGCGGAACGGGAAGCTCTAAAACTTCTCTTGTTCAAATGATTCCCCGTCTTTACGATGCCACGGAAGGCGTTGTGAAGGTCGGCGGTATTGACGTTCGGGAATACGATCTCGAATCGCTTCGTAACGAAGTTTCCATGGTTCTCCAAAAGAACGTGCTGTTCTCCGGAACGATCAAGGACAATCTCCGCTGGGGCGACCCGAACGCTTCCGACGAAGAATTGGTTCGCATCTGTAAACTTGCCTGCGCGGATGAATTCGTATCCGCTTTTCCGAACGGTTACGACACCTTCATTGAACGCGGCGGCACAAACGTATCGGGCGGTCAGAAGCAAAGACTTTGCATTGCCCGCGCGCTCCTGAAAAAACCGAAAATCCTGATTCTGGACGACTCCACGTCTGCCGTAGATACCAAAACGGATGCTATGATCCGAAAAGCATTCCGCGAGGAAATTCCCGGAACCACAAAAATCATCATCGCGCAGCGTATTTCTTCCGTTGAAGATGCTGACCGCATTATCGTTCTGGACGGCGGCAAAATCGACGGCATCGGTACACACGAAGAACTCCTCAAAACAAACGCCATTTACCGTGAAGTTTATGAATCTCAAGTGAAAGGGGGAGACGATCAATGAACAGAAAACCTTCCATGGCGGGCGCCGGACGTCCGAAAGCAAAAAAAGGTACGTTAAAGCGCGTATTGAAATTTCTTGTGAAATACTATAAGCCTTCTTTGATTCTCGTCGGAATCTGCCTTGTCATCAGTGCGCTTGTCAACTCCGTTTCCTCTATTTTTACCCAACACTTCCTTTCCTATGTCAATGAAGGTCTTTCAATCGTTGAAACAGACGGTGTGGAAGCCGCATTGAAAATCGTATATCCCAAAATTATCGTTCTCGTTCTTCTCCTGATGGGCGTTTATCTGACGGGTTTGATCTGTAATTTCCTTTGGACCCGCACCATGGCAAAAGTTACGCAGGGCACTTTGGATAATATGCGAAACGAAATGTTTGCGAAAATGCAAACACTTCCCATCAAGTATTTTGATACACATCCGCACGGCGATATCATGAGCCATTATACCAATGACATAGATACTCTCCGTCAGCTTATTTCTCAAAGTATTCCCAGCATGATATCATCTTCCATTATCGTCATTTCCCTGATTTGCATTATGCTGTATTACAGCGTCCAGCTCTTCTTAGTCGTTTTTCTCGGTGCCTGCATCATGGTATTTGTAACCAGAACGATTGGCGGACGAAGCGCGCGTTACTTTATCCGTCAGCAGAAATCTCTCGGTAACGAAGAAGGTTACATCGAAGAAATGATGAACGGTCAGAAAGTCGTCAAAGTTTTCTGTCATGAAGAAACCTGCAAAGAAGATTTCGATAAGATCAACGATCAACTTTTCCGCGATGCGCAAAGCGCAAACCGTTTTGCCAACATTTTAATGCCGATTCTCGGCAACCTTGGTAATATCGTTTACGTTCTCGTGGTTTTCGTCGGAGGTTCTCTGCTTCTTTCCGAAGGAGATATCATCAATCCTATTTCCAAAGTCGTTCTTGACGTTACCATCGTGGCATCATTCCTCAATATGACACGCCAATTCTGCATGAACGTCAACCAAGCCTCCCAGCACATCAATTCCGTTGCTATGGCGCTTGCGGGCGCTTCCCGTATCTTTGATCTTCTGGATGAAGAACCCGAAACAGACGACGGTTATGTTACGCTTGTCAATGCTGCTTACGACCACGACGGCAATCTCGTGGAATCCAAAGAACGCACCAACATCTGGGCATGGAAACATCCCCACCGCGCAGACGGAACCATCACATATACCCGTTTACAAGGCGACGTTCGTTTGACGGACGTAGATTTCGGTTACGTTCCCGAAAAAACCGTTTTACACAATATTACTCTTTTTGCCGAACCGGGTCAAAAGGTTGCTTTCGTCGGTGCAACGGGCGCAGGTAAAACGACAATCACCAATCTGATTAACCGTTTTTACGATATTTCCGACGGTAAAGTCCGTTACGATGGCATCAATATCAATAAGATTAAGAAAGCGGATCTCCGCCGTTCTCTCGGTATCGTTTTGCAGGATACCAATCTGTTTACGGGTACGGTTATGGAAAATATCCGTTATGGCAGACTGGATGCAACGGATGAAGAAGTTTACGTAGCGGCACAGCTCGCCAACGCGCACGACTTCATTACGCGCCTTCCCGATGGCTACAATACCATGCTGACAAGCAATGGCGCAAATCTTTCCCAAGGTCAGCGTCAGCTTCTTTCCATTGCACGCGCAGCGGTTGCCGATCCTCCCGTTATGATTCTTGACGAAGCAACATCTTCCATCGATACCAGAACGGAAGCACTCGTTTCACAAGGCATGGACGGTTTGATGTACGGCAGAACGGTATTTGTAATCGCTCACCGTCTTTCCACCGTACGCAATTCCGACGTTATCATGGTTCTCGACAAAGGCAGAATCATCGAACGCGGTACGCATGATAATCTGATTGCTCAAAAGGGTAAATATTATCAGCTTTACACAGGCGCATTTGAACTGGAATAACTTGTGTAAAACCAGAAATGCCGTCCACTCAGGTATAGAGTGGGCGGCATTATTTTTTAGAATCACATATTTTTTATTTTGAAAAGAAAAAAGGGAGAATTTTTCTCTCCCTTCATCTTATTACTGGAGCGGATTACGGGGCTCGAACCCGCCACCTCAACCTTGGCAAGGTTGCGCTCTACCAAATGAGCTAAATCCGCATATGGTGCCTCCGATCGGAATCGAACCAACGACACGGGGATTTTCAGTCCCCTGCTCTACCAACTGAGCTACAGAGGCAAAATCCTTGCAAAAGCAAGATTGGCGACCCGGATGGGACTCGAACCCACGACCTCTAGCGTGACAGGCTAGCGTTCTAACCAACTGAACTACCGGGCCATTAAAATGGTGGGAACAATAGGGCTCGAACCTATGACCCTCTGCTTGTAAGGCAGATGCTCTCCCAGCTGAGCTATGCTCCCACATTCATTTTTCGGCGCCTTAGGCACTTGCCCTTGCGTGATTAACATCTTACCACATATCTTTCAATTTGTCAATACCTTTTTAAAAAGTTTTTTAATTTTTTTATATTTTTTTCAAAAAGAATTTTCCCTCGGTTTTTGTACTCACTTTCGAATAAAATCGAGTAAAATCCATCACTTTTTATCTTCATTTCCAATTTGAAATTTGTTTCGTTCATAAATATTTTCTAAAAAGCAATCTGAAATATTCATTTGAAATCAAAAAATATTTTAGAATTTTTTAAAAAAGTTTAACTACATCCGAAGAAGGAAAAAGAAAGGTTTCTTTGCTTTGATTTTTTTTGAAATCAAGCGATTCCAATCAGCAAAAAACCTTTCTGAAAATTTATTGATTTTTTTATTTTAACGCATGGGGACAATACTGTTTGTCGATCGATACCGTTTAAAATATGCATCGTCATCCTGCATATTTTCAAAATCGAACAATTCGCTAACGGTAACAAACTCATAACCTTCGGCTGTATATTTTTCGAGAATAAGCGCGACAACATCGGGAGTGATGGATTGGATATCGTGCATAAGAATCACAGAACCTTCCGACGTTTCTTTGACAACGGTTTCAAACGTACCCTTCACCGCTTCCTCTCTGCTGATTTCTCCTTTGCTGTATTTGCTTCGATAGGACCAATCAAGGGAATCCACACTCCACAGAATGGGATACATACGGATTTCATTTTCCAACAAAACATTCACGACATTGCGATTGATCTCACCCCACGGAGGTCTGTAAAGGGAACAATTGTAATTTACACCGGACAATTGAGCAATTTTTTCGTTTGTCGTTCGAATTTCATTCAAAAGCTCTTCTTCGGAAAGCTTTGTCAGATATTTTTCATGCGTATTTGAGTGGTTTCCGATTTCACAGCCAAGAGAAATTGCACGCTGCAATTCATCTTTTTTTCCTTGAGTCAACTGATATCCACAAACAAAAAACGTTGCTTTGGCTTGATATTGTTCCAAAAGGTCAAGAATCTGATGCGTATACGCCGAGCTCGGACCGTCATCAAACGTAAGCGCAATCTTTTTCTTGGGTTTCTCAATTTCCGGAGGAACCGATCCCGTCGTTTGTTCTTCACTCTCGGTTGTCGACGATGATGTTTCGGGCGGTTCGGTTGTTAAAGAACCGGAATCGGGAACGGAATGATCAAAAAGATAGACACCCCAAATACTGCCGATAATCAAAATCGAACATAAAATGACGATAATAATGAGAATTGCTGTTGTTTGTGTACGCTGGTTCATGAAAAGCAATCATCATCCTTTCGGCAGATCAAATTCTCTGCGCAAGAATTTCACGGTAATGACGGTAAAACTCCTCATATCTGCCTTCATCAATGGCTTCACGGATTTTTGCCATCAAATCGTTATAGAAATAAAGATTGTGAAGAACGGCAAGGCGCATACCGAGCATTTCGTCCGCTTTGAGCAAATGGCGGATATAGCCTCTGGAATAGAAGCGACAAGCAGGACAATTACAATCGGGATCAATGGGAAGAGGATCGCGCTGATATTTGCGGTTATTGATGTTCATAGTTCCTTTCCATGTGAAAATATATCCGTGACGCGCGTTTCTGGAAGGCATGACGCAATCAAAGAAGTCAACGCCTCTGTAAACGGCTTCCAAAATATTCACGGGAGTACCGACTCCCATCAAATAACGGGGCTTATCTTTAGGCATAAACGGTTCTACGGCTTCAATGATATGATACATTATATCAGCCTCTTCGCCAACGGCAAGACCGCCGATCGCATAACCGGGAAGATCAAATTCGGAAATACGCTTCATATGGTCAATACGGATATCGTCGTATGTTCCGCCCTGATTGATACCGAAAAGCATTTGATTTTTATTGATGGTTCCGGGCAAGGAATTCAGTCGATTCATTTCTTTCTGACAGCGATCCAGCCAACGTGTGGTGCGGTCCACGGAAGCTTTGACGTAATCGCGCGGCGCGGGATTTTCAATGCATTCGTCAAATGCCATGGCAATGGTGGAAGCGATGTTCGACTGTATCTGCATACTTTCCTCCGGCCCCATAAAAATACGTCTGCCGTCCACGTGAGAAGCGAATTGTACGCCTTCTTCGGAAATTTTACGGAGCTGGGAAAGAGAAAATACCTGAAAACCGCCGCTGTCCGTCAGAACAGGTCTGTCCCAATTGAAAAATTTGTGGATACCGCCCATATCATAAATAACGTCATCGCCCGGACGGACGTGGAGATGGTACGTATTGGAAAGTTCGACCTGACAGCCGACCTCGTAAAGGTCCTGTGTGGAAATACCGCCCTTGATGGTTGCGGCAGTGCCTACGTTCATGAAAACGGGAGTTTGAATCGTTCCATGAACGGTTTCGAAAGTGCCGCGGCGTGCGCGTCCTTCCTGTTTTAATAGGGTAAACATTCTTTATATCCTTTCCTCGGCGTTTGTTTACATTCTGCCGAAATGTGTATCTAATTCTTTTTTTTCGATTTCAAAAGCAACGGGTCTTCCGTGCGGACAATATTTTATGCAATCGTAACGAAACAAATTATCGCAAATCCAACGGAGATGCGCTTCGTCATAAAGCTTTCCTGCTTTCACGGAAGCTTTGCAAGCGCTTTGATAGAGCGCTTTTTCAAAAACAGACCGACGCGCACTTTCCAAAGGCTCTCCGTTTTCCGCGCTTTCCGAAAGCAAAGTAAGGAAGAGAGCTTTCGCCTGCGCTTTCTCAAAACCGAACGGTATTCCCGAAACGGAAATTTCTTTTTCACGGATTGCAAATTCAAATCCGCAGGCTTCCAATTCCTTTCGGTATTCCTCGCATACGGAAATTTCCTGCTCGGAAACGGTCATTTTGTCGGGGATCAAAAGCATTTGCACATTAGGGGTATTCATTTGCATATTGGCGCGGAGACGCTCAAAATTGATTCTTTCGTGCGCCGCATGCTTATCAACCAATAACAACTTTTCTTCCGCTTCCACAATGATATAACCGGCAAAAGCCTCTCCGAGCAATTTATATTCGGGAATCGGATTTGTCGGCATTTGAGGAATTTCTGCGTCCGTCTTTTCGGGAATCACAACCTCTTTCGGTTTATCCTCCTGAAAAACGCTTGCCGTTTTAACGGCGGAAGCATACAATTTGGACATATAATCAAAATTGGCGGGGGAACTTTCCGCATTCAATTTCAAAAAAGGTTCTTTCGGTTTTGTACCGAGAATGGGCACATCTACGGGCAAATCGTCGTCATCAAACACAAACGCCTTTTGTTGCGGCTCTTGCGGTTGCGGTCTCGGTGTTTCAACAAGAGGCGGCTGAGGAGAAACAGGCGGTACATTTTTTTTAACGGAAGATATTTCCGTTTTTTCGGGTTCACGCCAAGATGTTTCGCTTTGCATTCCCTTTTCTTCCGCATCCCGAAAAAGATTTTTCAATTTTTCACGTTCTTCCGTTTTTTCGGAAATTTCGGTAAGATTCAGCGAGGGACGTGAAATGCCGACAGAAAGCGCATGGCGAACGGAAGCAAAAACCGCATCAAAAATTGCTTTTTCATCGGAAAATTTAACTTCCAGCTTTGCGGGATGGATATTTACGTCAACAAGCGTCGCTGAAACGGAAATATGGAGCACACAGGAGGGAAACTTTCCCGAGGGTATATAGGAACGGAATGCCGCTTCCAAAGCAGAAGTCAGCGTTTTGCTCCGCACGCAACGCTCGTTAATGAAAAAATGTTGCATTCCGCGGTTTCCGCGCAAATGCTCCGGTGTGGAAACAAAACCGCTTATCGTAATTCCTCCGTGATTTCCCTTGATCTCCGTAAGATTTTTTGCAAATGCCGCGCCATAAAGAGAATACACGGTATTTTTCAAATTTCCGTCTCCCGAGGTTGAAAATTTAAGGTTGCCGTCGGAAAGAAAGCGGAAAGAAATCTCCGGATGGGAAAGCGCCAATTTTTCCAATGCTCCCGCAACGGCGGAAGCCTCTGAACCCTCTGATTTCAAAAATTTCAATCGGGCAGGCGTTGCGGAAAAAAGCTTTTCGCAAACGATGGTCGTTCCGTCGGGACAACCCGCCTGTGAAACATCCGTCACTTTTCCGTATTCGCCCGAAAGTAAAGTACCTTCCGTGTCCTCACGCCGTTTCGTTGTCAGACGGAATCTTGAAACCGCCGTAATCGCAGCCAAAGCTTCTCCGCGGAATCCGAGCGTCAGAATTTCGGCAAGGTCTTCGGCGCGGCGAAGTTTGCTCGTCGCATGTCTGCGTACGGCAACAACGGCATCCTCCGCGCTCATACCGCAACCGTTATCGGTTACGCGCAGGGAACGGATCCCACCGCCCGTAATTTCGACAGAAATGGCATCCGCCCCCGCATCGATTGCGTTTTCAACAAGTTCCTTGACTGCATTTGCAGGTCTCTCCACAACTTCGCCCGCAGCAATCAAATTGGCAACTTCGATATCTAAAACATTGATAATTCCCATGCATTCTCCTTTCCGTCTTTCAAAGACGATTGAGAGGGATATTGAAATTTAAGGTTTTTTTGCAATTTGGAGGTCGATCGTATCGTAAAGTGTTACCTTACCTCCGTAATGTTCGAGTGTTTTTCTGATTTCATTGAAGAACGCAGTTCTTTTGGTCTCACTCATCTGAAGATGATCCGCATCGGTTGCAAGATGGTCGAGAAATTCTTCGGTCGAATACGTTCTCGTCTGATAATAACGCTTGAAGCTGATATCGGTAAATCCGTATTTCAGCGCTATTTCCGCGCGCTTTTGCGCCTGCGCTTCTTTATAAGGACGGGGTGTTCCCGTACGCGGCAAATAAATGGAATAGAGCTTCTGCAATGCGGAAGAAAGGCTCGGGCGGGCGATGGATCTCATGGCATGATTGGAAAAACGTACAAACACGCCTCCGCTTTTCAGCAATGCAAACGCCTTGTTATATCCCTCCGCCTGATCGATTTCATGGAATGCGGAAGCGGAATATACAAGATCAAAGGCCGCCTGTTCTCCTTCGAAATCTTCAAAACGGGAAACAACAGCGGAAAAACAAGGATTTTCTCCGAAAATTTCTTTGCAAAAAGAAACCGCTTTTTCATCTGCGTCAACGGCGGTCAGCAAACAACCCGTATCCAAAAAAGGCTTGGTTGCCTGTCCCATGCCAATGCCTATTTCCAGAACCTTGCTTGTGCGATCCAATGATGCGCAATTCAAGATATCCTCGTACAATTGCGCAGGATATGTCAAACATTTTACTTCTGCCATGATAGTTCCTCCTGAATATATTATATTTTTAGAAAAACGGCTTTTTATATACCGTTATATTAAGACTGAGCAAGTATTTTTTTGAGTTCAAAAATCAAATTGAGCGCTTCCAAAGGAGAAATGGTATTGATATCGGTTTGTTTCAATTTCTCACAAACCTCATTCTGCACAAAATTCTCAAAGGACATCATACCAAGAGGCGTATCGTCCTTCGGTTTTTCCTTGAAACGTGTTTTTACTTCGGGTTGTTTTCCGTTTTCCAAAGAGTCCAGGATTTCCTTTGCGCGCTTGGTTACGGCGTTCGGCACGCCGGCAAGCTGCGCAACCTCAATGCCATAGCTGTCATCCGCAGCACCTCTGACGATCTTACGCAGGAAGGTAATTCCTTCTCCTCGCTTTTTGGCTGCGATATGGTAGTTGATAACACCCTGCATATCGTTTTCCAAGGTCGTCAACTCGTGGTAGTGGGTGGCAAAAAGCGTTTTTGCGCCGATTTTTTTACCGAGGGTATATTCGGCAACGGCACGCGCAATGCTCATGCCGTCGAATGTGCTCGTACCTCTGCCGATCTCATCATAAATAATCAGGCTTTGCTTTGTGGCATTGGCAAGAATATAGGCAACCTCACTCATTTCCAGCATAAAAGTAGATTGTCCCATTGCAAGGTCATCCGAAGCGCCTACACGGGTAAAGATCTTATCCGTAACGGAAATACGCGCTTCCTTTGCGGGAACGAAAGAACCGATCTGCGTCATCAGACAAATCAACGCAACCTGACGCATATAAGTGGATTTACCCGCCATATTCGGCCCCGTAATCAACATAAAACGGTTGGCGTTGCCGTCAAGCTCGGTATCGTTGGGAACGAAAAAGCTGTCCTTTGCGCATTGTTCCACAACGGGATGTCTGCCATCCTTGATGGAAATCACGTCTCCGTAAGTAACCTCCGGTCTGCAATAACTGTTTCTGCTTGCAACCTCGGCAAGACTGCAATAAACGTCCAGCTTGGAAAGCAAATATGCTGTTTTCTGCACGCGGTGGACGTTTGCCGCCACGCGAAGCCGAATCTCGCAGAAGAGCTGATATTCCAGTGCCACGCGCTTTTCTCCCGCACCGAGCACTTGAGATTCCATATCCTTAAGCTCCTGCGTAAAATAGCGTTCCCCATTTGTCAGCGTTTGCTTGCGGATATAGCGTTCGGGAACGGAACCGATGTTGGATTTGGAAACTTCAATATAGTAGCCGAACACACGGTTATAACCGATCTTGAGATTTTTGATTCCCGTTGCATTCCGCTCGGCTTCTTCGATTCTTGCAATCCAACTGCGGCTGTTCTTTTCGATTTCGGTCAATTGATCCACATCCGCATGGAAGCCGGGACGGATAAAACCGCCCTCTCGAACGGAAAAAGGAGGTTCGTCCACAATGGAGGAGGAGATCAGCTCGCAAATATCGGAAAGTGTGTCAAGTTCTTTGTAGATCCCCGCAAGCTCTTCACTTTCAAAAGAAGAAAGCAAATTTTTAACTTCGGGAATTTTAACTGCGGTTTGCGCAACCGCGCGGAGATCTCTCGCGTTTGCCGTCCCGTAAACGATTCGGGTAATCAAACGCTCCATATCCAGCATTCCCGCCAGTGCGTTTGCAAGCTCTCCGCGTTCGATCACACGGTCGAAAAGTTCAGCCACCGCCGATTGTCTGCGGTTGATCTGATAAGGATTTTTCAAAGGTTGGTCAATAAATTTTTTGAGGAGTCTTGCTCCTGCGGCGGTTTTTGTTTTATCTAAAACCCAAAGCAAAGTACCTTTCTTTTCCGCACGGCGCATGGTTTCGCAAAGCTCCAGATTTCGGCGCGTATTCACGTCGAGCTCCAGAAATTCTCCGTCTTTATAATAATTCAGAACGCCAAGATTGCCAAGGTCGTTCTTTTGCGTTTCTTCCGCATAAGAAAGGAGTGCACCCGCCGCAAGAAGTGCGGGATTTTCAGTATCTTCAAATTCGCCCGGCAGGTTGGTAAAGTGGTTAAAAACGAGAGAAGCGGCTTTTTCGGGTTCAAATCGGGGCGCTTGATTTTGATTGATAACGGCTTGCAATCTTTCTCTCAAAAATTCCGATGCTTCGGGAAGATCTGCCGCAGAAACGTTCAAAACGATTTCTCTGGGAGCATACGCGCCGAGTTCCGCAATCAGCTTTTGCATGGCATGATTGCCTTCAAAGGAAGTTACCGAAAGATGTCCCGTTGAAATATCCGCAAAAGCAACGCCGATCTCCTCATCCCCTGCATAAATAGCGGCGATGTAATTGTTTTTCTTTTCATCCAGCAAAGAAGATTCCGTGAGCGTTCCGGGCGTAATCATACGCACAACATCACGCTTGACAATACCTTTTGCGCTTGCGGGGTCTTCCAACTGCTCGCAAATGGCAACCTTATAGCCTTTTCCGACGAGTTTTCCGATATAAGACTCCACCGCGTGATAAGGAACACCGCACATGGGCGCGCGTTCCGCTTCTCCGCAATCTCGGCCCGTCAGCGTCAGTTCCAATTCTGCCGAAGCAACCTTGGCATCGTCAAAAAACATTTCATAAAAGTCGCCGAGGCGGTACATTAAAATATATTCGCGGTATTTATCCTTGATTTCAAAATATTGTTGCATCATCGGAGTCATGAAGAGAATCCTCGCTTCTTATTCATTTGGCAACGACTTCGCCAATCAAGGCAAAGGTTTGCGCTTTACTGATTTTTACGTTTACAAATTTACCGATCATCGAATCATCGGCATCGAAAAGGACGATTTTATTTCCGTCCGTTCTTCCCGAAAACTTATCGGGATTATTTTTACTTCTGCCATCCACCAAAACACGGAGCGTTTTGTTTTCCCAAACGAGATTTCGTTCCAAGGAAATTTCATTCTGCACCTCGATCAAACGGGGGAAACGCTTTCCCGTAACTTCAGCGGGAACCTGATTTTCCATCTCAGCGGCAGGTGTTCCGCTTCGTTTGGAATAGATGAAAGAATACATCATATCGTAACGCGCTTCTTTCACGATGGAAAGCGTTTCTTCAAAATCTTCATCCGTTTCTCCGGGGAAGCCGACGATAATATCCGTACTGATGGCGATATCGGGCATTTTTTCGCGCATATAGCGAATGAGGGAAAGATACGTTTCTCTGTTATAGTGGCGGTTCATTTCCTTCAGAATACGGTCGGAACCGGATTGTACGGGAAGATGGAACTGTCTTGCGACCTTGGGATTTGCCGCCATCGTATCAATCAGCTTCAAAGAAGCATCCTTCGGATGGCTGGTCATAAAACGAACGATAAAATCGCCCTCAATTTTACAGATTCTGTCCAGAAGGTCTGCAAAATCACATTCTCCGCCAAATTCCTTACCATAAGAGTTGACGTTCTGACCGAGCAAGGTAATTTCCTTACATCCATCTGCAACGAGCGCCTCGATTTCTTTCAGAATATCTTCGGGACGGCGGCTGCGTTCTCTGCCGCGCACGTAGGGAACGATGCAATAGGTACAGAAGTTATTGCAACCGTACATAATGCTGACCCACGCTTTATACGGATTTTCACGCAGGACGGGAATGCCCTCCATGGTAATGGGTTTGCCCTCGTTCGGGCAGAAAAAGCGCTTCTGCTCCGACATAACCGTATAAAGGATTTCGGGCATTTGCCAAAGCTTTTCCGTACCGAACGTAAAATCAATATACGGATAACTGCGTTTGATTCTTTCTGCGGATTCTTTTTTGGAAACCATGCATCCGCAAACACCGATGATGAGAGAGGGTTTTTTCGCTTTCAAATGCTTATAACCGCCCGTAATGGAGAGGGCTTTTTGTTCCGCATGGTCGCGGACCGCGCAGGTATTGACAACAATGATATCCGCATCCTTTTCGGAGAGCGTTTTTTCATAACCCATTGCGGAAAGCATACCTGCAATGCGTTCGCTGTCGGCTTCATTCTGCTGACAGCCGTACGTAACGACACAAGCTTTTTTGGGCTCGGTACCGCTGAGCATTTCACGAATTTTTCTTGTATATTCTATTTGAGATTGTTTTTCCTGCGGCGTAGCCATACGCGCGGGAGAATCGATTCTTTTTTCCATAATAACATCTCCGTTTAAGGACTTTGGGACATAATATCCCATGATATTCTTATATTATAATATATTTTTTGAAATCCGTCAAGATTCAAAGAAAAATTTATATATTCCAATAATCGGGTGGTAAAATAAAATTCAGCTTATGGCTTGATTTTTCAGGAAAAACATTTTACATCTGCAATTGGTTTGAGATAAAATTTGTGGCTATTTTACAGCTTCAGTTTTTTCATAAGAAAGGCATCTTTTGCAATCACGTCCAAGGCTTGCTCCGCAGATTTTATTTCCTTCAAACGGTCATACAGCGTTTTCAAAAGAGGAAGCGGTGTTTGGTTTGCGACAGTGCTCATAAAACAAGCCACCGCGTTGCATTCCTTTACGGAAGGCTTTTTGCCCATTAAAATTTTCAGAAATTCATCTGCCATTTTCTCCGCAGCTTCCTTTGCTATACATTGCGCATAAGCTTCGGATAGAGTTTTTCCCTGCCTTTTCATAAAAATTTCCGTTTGCTCTGCAGCACTCAGAGAAGACCATACTTTTTCATTCAAAATATAATCCACAAATGCCGCATCATTCATGCCGGAAGAAAGAAGAACCGCAGAAGCAATCAAGCCTTTTGGAAGTTTCTTACCGAAAACACCTGCTGTCAGCCTCCTTTTTGTACCCGCAAGAGAAATTTCCGTCAACTTGGGACATTCCAGAAAAGCACGCTCTCCGATTTTCGTTACACTTTCCGGAATAATTACGCTTTTCAGCTTTATACAATCATAAAATGCTTCTGTTCCAATCGTTTTCACACCGTTTGACACGGTAACGTGTTTAATATCTCGTCCCGCAAATGCTTCTTCCCCTATCGTTTCCACACCTTCGGGAATAACAACGTGCTCCGATTCGCCGTAATATCCGAATAAAATATTGCGAACGATTACAAACCCCTCCTCATTTGCAAGCGATTTGCATCTGGAAAAAGCAGACGAGCTGATTTTTGTTACGCTTTCAGGTATGTTTATTTTTTTCAACCTTGAACAACAGCGAAATGCCGACGGCTCGATTTCCGTTGCGCCCTCTAATATCGTTATGCTTTCAAGTTGGTCGCAGTATTGAAACAATTCATACGGGATTCTTTCGAGCCCTTTGGGAAGAACTGCACTTCTAAGTTTTGTGCAGCTGCCAAATGCGTGGCATCCAATTTCCGTCACACTCTCGGGGATTGTTACGTTTTTCAAATTTTTACAACCGTAAAACGCGCCTTCTCCAATTTTTATTACACCTTCGGGAATGATCACGCTTTCCGCGCATAAGCACTCAAAAAACGCATACGCCTTGATTTCCGTTACGCCGTCCGGAACCGCGATCTCGGTTTCGTTTCCGATATATTTTTTCAAAACGCCCTTTTGAATCTTGAAATTTTGAATATCACTCATAAAAAGCCTCCTTGCAATTAAAAAATAATACAAAGATTTACTTTTATATTATAACATATCGCAATCGGTTTGGCAAGAAAAATCGGATGCACAAAAACCGCCGAAGAATCGTTCCTCGGCGGTTATTTTAATTTATTTCAAGAAAGGTTTATTCCGATTTTCCGCTTGCAGACAATAGCTTCCGCGGTAGTTCAGTTCATGCGCAAAGAGCAAAAGCGCAATCATTTTATGAGAAGGACAGGTATGGTAAAGCACTCTCTGTTCCCCGTCTATATCAATACGTTCAAAAGAAACCAGCTTCCATTTCATCAACCGGTTCAAAATATCCTTTGCCAAAGATGCTTCCATTTCGCACGCCCGCGCCAAGACCTCCGCTTCAAAAATATAGTCCGATTTCTGTTTATGAATGAATAAAAGTACACGCATGGTTTCGGGAGAAGACAACGCTTCAAAAAGCTTCCGTATATCTTCACCATCCCCGATCACATCGGAAATACCTTCTCCGTATTCGGGAAAAACGGAAAAGAAAGGTGCGGGTCCGTTGGAAATATGCGTAAAACCGTAATCGTT
Source organism: Oscillospiraceae bacterium (assembly GCA_015064845.1). Classification (GTDB taxonomy): domain Bacteria; phylum Bacillota; class Clostridia; order Oscillospirales; family CAG-272; genus QALR01. The sequence continues at coordinate 29,072 of SVRL01000020.1, forward strand.
CAAAATATAAGACGATTGCTTTTGATTGCATATTTCATCGGGAGAATACTTCTCAACAAAATCCTTTTGTTCGGAAAAGATGAAAAGACCTTTTTCCATCTGCCAGCAAAGATCCCGAACCCGATGAAACCGCTTTTCTCTCGGCGTATCTTTGATCAGACGCTGAATCCGTTCGGAAATATCTTCCATGGAATGCATCCGATGGTCAAACAAAACGTCAAGAGAAACACCGAGCGCATTCGCAAGCGGAACCAATAACGCTCCGTCGGGATACGTTTCGCTCGTTTCCCATTTGGAAACTGCCTGTGCGGAAACGCCGAGAAGACTCGCAAGCTGTTCCTGTGTCAAATCTTTTTCAAGACGGTATTTTCTGATATTCTGCGATAAACTCATTCCTTTTTCCCTCCTATCATTTTACTGCAGCTGTGGTAGCAATACTCATAACATTTCCGTCCCCACATTCTCTCGTACGCAACGGAAAGCAAGGAAAGAAGCAATCCGTCGCAAAAAAATTCATAAATCACGGTATCGCCGTCCTTCAAATGTGCCGTCATTTGAGAACCAAGCTCCAATTCCATGCATTTTTCCAACAATTGCACGGTTTTTTCCAACGGAATATCCGTATGCGCAGAAAGGTATCCTGCCGTAAAACGCGGAGAACAATCTTTCGATTGGATAAAATATATCATTTTCAGCATATCGGCATCCGAAAGAAGGGAAAACAGCGCCGTCATGCGTTTCTGCTTTTCTTCATCGGCAAGCCAAGCAAAATCCGCTTCGTTAGAAAGCTGAACAACAGAAAAATTCACGTCTTTGGAGCAGACCGCAAACTGAAACAGTCCCCCGAAAGAGAGCTCTGAGCGTATATTTTTTTCGGTTCCAAAAGGAAGAATCGCTTTGTCAAGGCTGTCGCCTTCGTCTTTTCTTGCCGTATAAAACCCGATTGGAATCATTTCCCTATTGATTGCAAACGCCTTGCGTGCCATGTTTTCCAAGTCAAGATCGCGGAATTGATCTTGCAGCATTTGCTTCATTCCTTTTTTGCCCTCTTCCAAGCCCAGCAAGGTATCCGTTGTAACATTATAGTAGTGCGCAAGGGCAATCAGCATGGAAAGATCGGGCTCGGACATACCATTTTCCCATTTGGAAACGGTTTTATTGGAAATGGAAAGCGCGTTCGCCACTTCGTCCTGTGTAACTCCTTTAGCGGCACGCAACTCTGAAAGTTTTGCGGAAATTTTATATTCAGTCATCATCGTTACCTCTCAAAAATTCAAAATTTCAAGTTCCGGTCCTTGTGCTTTTATTATACACGAAACTGAAAGTAGAGTCAACAGAGCGAAAATGGATAAATTCTCCGAATCGGAGAATCATGGGAAAAAGATAATCTTTTGGTTGTATAAAAAATTTGCACCATATTCAACATTTGTTCGACTTGCTTTTTTGTTTTATATCGAATCATTTTTCAAAATTATTCGCTTAAATTGTGAACAATTTGTAAACATTTCAAAAAAGTTGAAAATTTTTGCCCTCCATATTATAGAATGGTTATTATAGAACGGTTTTTATTTTTCAGAAATTTTGATTATACATAAGGAAGAAAGATTTTTGGGAGCAAAAACAAAATATTTTGAATGAAAGGATTTTTTAATATGACATACTAGCATTTTACACAAGGTAAATACTGAATCGACACGAGTTCGATGGAAAGATAAATGATTGTTTATCGTAATCCAAAGTCTGAAAAAGATTCCGTCTGTAGAGAAAGTGTCCCTTTTTGCTGTCATTCCGGAACGAAGCCACAGACAGCCTTACGGCGGTCTGTTAGCGTAGTGATAGAATCTCATCGCAACCCTAAACTAAAAAGAATCTTATCTTTTGCTATGAGATTCTATCGGGCAAAGTATTGCCCTCCAG
>SVRL01000108.1 GCA_015064845.1 Oscillospiraceae bacterium
GTTATTTGTCGCGATTTAATTATACAACAAAGCAAGCGGTTGCTCAATACCTTTTTGGTACTGAACAACCGCTTTTCTTTTTTAGGCTATCTTAATGAGACAGCCCCTTCGGAGCTTTTCATAAAAATTATTGCCAGAACTGACCGCTTGCGATATAGGAGTGGTCAAGATAACCGATATAGGTATTACCGGTATTGAGGGTAAGCTCGGAGCCGTTTTCTTCTTCCAGCTTGAGCGCGCCGTCAACGACCTTCCAGAAGATGTTGATCACTTTACCGTCGGTAAAGCAGTAGCCGAAGCCCTTTTCGCCTGTGGGTTTGGTGTTGAGAACGGTCATGGTGGGGTCATTGGTAAGACCGGTATCCTTTGCTTCCACGTCGGTAAAGAGCGTTACGACGTTGGTAAAGGAGAGCTGTTTGCCCGTCTGGCTGTCGAGATGAGCGGAACCATCCTGAGAGCGCAGATATTTGCCTGTTTCCGCATCATAAGTATAGGAAACGTTCTTTACGTTGCTCGAACCTTTGCATTTGAATTTCAGGGTTACTTCCGTTGCGGAGGAAGCACCGCTGAGATCTTTCTTCGTGCCGTATTCCACGAATTTCAAGGTTTCCTTTGCCTGACCGCTCAAAGTGCCCTTGCCGTCTGCGATAAATTTGGAAGAAGAGGATTCGAGAAGGTCTGTCATTGCGGAGGGTTTGAAAACGGTGTTATGCGCAAGGTCTTTACGGTTCGCAGATTCGATGGTGCCGTATTTGTTGCCGTCGTCTGCCCAGGAGAAATATCTTTCAACGGAGGTATCCACAAAACCGAAACGGTTGCCGTAGCGTTCAGCCGCCAAGGTAAAGAAGTCGTAGTTTACCGTATTGGAACCGCCGTGGCAAACGAGAACCGCATTGTGATAAGAAGCGAAATCCATGTGATAATCTCTGCCGGAACGGATATTGGAAACCTTATCGAGCAGCTTATAATCCGCCGTTACCATGAGGAAACGTGTGATACCCGGCGCAACGAGAGCTTCGTAAAGAATATCTGCCTGATCCAAGCCGGTCTGGGTGGAGTAAGCGGCGTTAACGTTATCCACAACGATGGCAACGGGGCGTGTGTAGGAAACGTCATTGAGCGTGGGAGCGCCTGTCAGCACGTTGAAGCCCTTCATTTCGGGATTGATGGGGGTATCGGGCTTTTCGGTGGAGGAGGAAGAATCGGAAGAAGAATCGCTTGTTTCGGAGGAAGAGGTGGATTCCGAAGAACTCGTATCAGAGCTTTGCGTGGTCTGTTCGGGCAGAGTTGCAAAGGGGTCTGCCGTGGTGTTATCGTTTTTATCTCTGTTGCATCCTGTCAATGCCGAAGTTGCTACCAATGCTGCGAGCGCTGCCGCAACCAATTTTTTTGTTGCTTTTTTCATGATTTTTTATCCTTTCTGGAATCAATAAATTCTATTGCAACCGTATCGCGGCGAAATGAGCGCCTTCCGCGTTTTCGCGGAGATAACGAACGGTCTTTTTCGGTTTGATTTTGACTGTTTCAACAAATACAGTACATAAGTAATCATAACATATGTATTTCAAAATGTCAAATATTTTTTAGTATTATTTTTCAAATTTTTCTGCGGTTTCAAGCGATAATTCGGCATTTTTTGCTTTTTTCAGCATTTTACGGCGTTCTCGAAGCTCGGCAAAAAAGGATGAGAGCAACGAAGCGCATTCCGTTTCCATCACGCCCGCATAAATTTCGGGCTTATGATTCAAGCCGAACGTATTCATATCAAAGAGCGTACCGAACGCGCCCGCCTTTTGATCGTAAGCGCCGTAATAAACGGTTTCGATTCTCGCGTTCACGATTGCACCCGCACACATCGGGCAAGGTTCCAGCGTAACGTAAAGCTCGCAGCCGGGAAGCCGCCAACCGCCAAGCTTTCTGCAAGCTTTGTGAATGGCTTTGATCTCCGCATGGCAAAGCGCGTTTTTCCCCGTTTCTCTCGTGTTATACGCGCGTGCAATGATCTCGCCGTTTCTCACGATGACCGCACCGACGGGAACTTCTCCCTTCGCCGCCGCGCGTTTCGCCTGCTTGATGGCTTCGCGCATGAATTTTTCCGTATTTTCATTCATAATAAATAACCGTGCCTTTCTTTGGAGAGTGCGGAATACGGAGTAAAATAATATAGAAATTTACAACCTCTCCCGCCTCGTTCCTCGGCACCCTCCCCAAAGGGCAATGTCATTAAGTTAAGCGACCATTAGTTCTGCAAAATCTCTCCCTCAGTCAGCTATGCTGACAGCTCCCTCGTCAGAGGGAGCCACTTTTTGCCTCCCTCTGACGAGGGAGGTGGCTCGCGACGCGAGACGGAAGGAGAGAAATTGTTAACTAAATGATATTGCCCCAAAGGGGAAGGCGTTTGGTATCTTATCTTTTGTTATGGTTTTTGTATAACTTCTTATCTTAAAAACAAGATTCTTAAAAGCCTTCCCCTGCCGTACAGAAAAAGTCTGATTTAAGATTCCGGGATGGGGAAGGTGGATTTTTGAGAGCAGAGCGTATCAAAAAGACGGAAGAGGTTACATCCAACCGGCATTAACCGTTCCACCCTATTGAAACCAGATCTGAATTGCCGCCGCAGTCAGAACGAAAAGAACCGTCGGCAAAGTCCAGAACTGCGAGGAGGGGAAGGAGGGCTCGTCCTCATCTTCAAAAAATACGCGCATATTTTCTTTCAGAAACGGAATCCCCGAAACGCAAAGCAATACGCAGACCACGAAAGCGCCTCGCATAACGTCCGCCGCGTATTGGGGCAAATACGTTTCCACCGTTTCCGCAAGAAACCAGAAAGCATTGCAAAGAAAATGGACACCAACCGAAACGGAAAGCGAACCCGTGGAAAGATACGACATCGCCAGAATCAGTCCGCAAGCGAAAAAAAGAGGAAAACCCGTTACGGAAAAATGCATAAGCGCAAACGTCAATGCCGACATCAAAACGGCAAGCGATCTTCGGAAAAGTCCGAGCGAACGCATAAGAAAGCCGCGGAACAAAACCTCTTCCGCAACAGCAGGTATGAGGGAAACGGAAAGAAAAAGCAAAAAGATCTGCGCAGGTGTTTCCGCAAGGGCAATGTTTGCCGTTGTTTTGACGGCGGGAAAAACCGCCGTATAAAGCATTTGTATGATTACGATCAATCCAAACGAAGAAAGAATGACCGTTTGATCTTTATGCAAAGAGTTTCTTCCGAATTCACGCGGAAAAGAAATTCCCGAACGGCGAAGCATCCAAACGCCCCACAGCGCAGGCAAAACGAAAACCAGAAACTTTCCGCCGATTTTGAAAATCAAGGTCTGTACGGAAACGGAGGGTTCCTGTCCGAAAAATGCCGCCGTCAGCAAAAAAAGAAGCATTGCGCAAAGCAATACGCAGCCAACCGCTTCCGAAACGTATATGGCATCGTTTTTGTGTGAATCCGATTGATGAAATTTCATTTTCCGTCCTCTCTTTCCGCAAAGTTAAGAATAATTATACCATACGCAATCGCAAATTGCAACGGTTTTCGAAAGGATTTTTCACGATTTTTCACGGTGTGCGGCTTTGCTCTGTACGCTGACAAAATGACTTTACAAAAATTTCATTCTTCATTCTGCATTCTCCCAACTTCCCGTTTATCGAGGGTTGCGCGTTCTTTCCACATACTTCCCACAGGTTTTGCACATTGAAAATTCGGAATTCCACGGGTTTTTCCACAAAAATGCTTCAAAAATACGGTTTTGACGAAAAAAATCATTTTTTAACCGTTTTTTATCAAATTCCGAACGGATTTCGTCAAAATTTTGTCGGAATTCGGCGTAATTCTGCGCAGTTTTGTTCAAAAGCTTGTCAAAACCCGAAAAAATACCGTTTAAAAACCTTACAAAAATATGTCTCCGAAAACAGACGGAAAAACGCTCCCGAAAACGAGGCAAACGGCAAAAGGTCCGTTCGGTATGATAAGAAACAAACAACTTTATTTTTGTCCTTAAATCATTTTATTTTGCATAAATAACGAACATCTTGAAAGAAACGCTCTTTTTCAAAGATATCATGAAAGCCGACCTTTCCCGTAACGGATACATAGGAAAAATCGGCTTGTTTTTTTGAAATTTTCGGTAACGGTTTGGTTACCAAACGGTGTACTCAAGTAGTAAGTAAAGAAAAGTAAAGTAAAGTATTAGAGTACGTAGAACGTACTCTTAGGGCAACCGCAGCGCACCGTCCGATTTTTTCAGAGAATCAGACTGAGGCCGTAGATCACCACCAAATGCAAGGGATAATAGATATAAAACAGATTCTTCATTTTCAGCTTGCCTCTCTTGCCGTTATAGAGCGCAAGAATGAGCAACGCAAAGAAAGCCATCCATTGACAATCCAATCCTCCCGCAAAGCAAAGAAACGCAAGCGGAATGACTGCAAGCAGGAGCTTATGGTATTTCTTCGAACCGAGAAAGACGAAAACAGGTGTGAGAACACCCCAGATTCCGTAATCCACGTCATAATCCGTATTCGGCAAAAGCAACGGTAAGCCTTCCACCAAAAAGAAAACGGCAAGAAATGAAAGCGCTAATATCAACCATGCTTCGGGATTTCTTTTTTGCATGGCGTAATCCATCGCATAGATCAGCAGGACGGAAAGCGAAAACGTAATCAGAATGCATTGATAGAGCGAATCCATCGCAAAGAAATAGACCGCTTGGCAAACAAAACCAAGCCCGAACATTCCCAAAAAATAGCGCAGACGGTTTCTCGTGTATGTTGCGCCCTCCGCAATCATATAGGCGAAGATGGGAAACGCCAATCTGCCGATCCACCGCAAAAACGCATACTGCGGAAAGAGCTGAAATCCGATATGGTCGCAGGTCATGGCAATCAAAGCAATGATCTTCAATTGATTTCCCGTCAGCGAAAGAAAACTTTTCGTGTTTGAAACTTGTCAAGTTTTTAGGACAAATTAAAAAGTTAATTTTTGAAAATATTCATTCGGAGTAAGATATCCAATCCCCGAATGGAGGCGATCAGAATTATAGTAAAATTCAAAATATTTTACTAAA
>SVRL01000109.1 GCA_015064845.1 Oscillospiraceae bacterium
CGCATAAGTTTAAAATCGGCGTTGGCGGTTGTCCCAACAGTTGTATGAAACCGAGTTTGAACGACGTTGGTGTTGAGGGTTGCAAAGCATTTACCTTTGATCCCACGCTTTGCCGCGGATGCAAAAGATGTCTAATTGCTGAAAATTGCCCCTCCAAAGCGGTTTCCACAGTAAACGGCAAGGCTGTCGTTGATGAAAACAAATGCACGAAATGCGGCGTATGCGTTGGCAAATGTCCTTTCGGTGCCGCTCCCAAGAAGGCAGATTCCGCTTGCCGAATTTTCGTTGGCGGAACTTGGGGAAAAACGCAGCGCATGGGCACACGCCTCTCCGGTCTTTATACCTGTGATGAAATCCCCACTGTCATTGAAAAAGTTATGCTTTGGTATAAAGAAAACGGTTACGTTAAAGAACGTCTTGGCGCTGCAATTGACCGTCTTGGTACAGATACTCTTGAAGCTGCCATCGCAACAAACGATCTTCTTGAAAGAAAAGACGAAATTTTAGCAAAACCTTTGCTTGAAAGAAAATAAATTTCATACGGCTTCATCTTAACAAAATTCGGGATAGAGGTAAATTATACCCCTATCCCTTTTTGTTTCGGTTTTCTGTTATTTTAACGTGAGTTCGATGGAACGATAAATGATTGTTTAGCGTAATGAAAAAAGTCTGCAAAAGATTCCGTCTTTTGAAAAACTGCCCTTTTTGATGTCATTCTGGAGGGCAATCCTTTGCCCGATAGAATCCCATCGCAAGACTCAACTAACTTTTAAAAGAATCTTATCTTTTGCTAAGAGATTCTATCGGGACTTGCGTCCCTCCAGAATGACAGTACCGGACGTTAGTTTGTACGCAGACGAAAATTTCTGCAAATTTTTATACCCGTAAATTCCCATTTATCTTACCATTTTTCATCGAATTCGCGTTATTTTACAAAATTTTCAATATATTTTTGTTTTTACCAATTTTTCTTGAAATATTCCAAAAAATTCGGGAATCCTTCCTCAAATTTCAATAACGTTTCTCCATCAATCGTGATTTCGACAATAGGATATATATAACCATCGCCCCAACATCCGGGAGCAGTCACAAATTCAATTGTTTTTCCTTCTTCAAGCTTTGCATCAATTCCTTGTTGCTTTACAATATCCAAATTCTCTCCAACAAATTTAAAATCTGCTGAAGCAAAAAAACCTTCCGTTATATCGGAAAAACCCAAACATAAGGTCTCATCGGTACTATGGATATGTGTCAGCGTGCCACTAACCGTAATGTAATTTTCCTCTTTGGAATAATAGTCTACCATTCTCTTTTTCTCACAAGAAGTAAAAAGAAATACGATTGCTAAAATGCAGACGATTGTTATACCAATTCCGGCAAATATTTTTTTCATTGTTTAGTCCTCCATTATCTTCTCATAAACTTTATCAAAATTCGTTAATTGTCAAAATCGTAATACTTGCCAAAATATTGATCGACAAAGGCTTCCCAATTACCCTCGATGTCTTCTAAGTATTTATCTTCAAGACAAGATGGACCAGCAAGTGTTCCGGAATATAAACCCATAAAAATCAAAGTGTAATTTTTATCATTATAACACGCCATATTAAAACTTTTAGGAAAGTTACTCGTTTGATTCGGATCCAAATTAATTTGGTTGGAGTTTTCATAGAAATAATAATCATTATATTGATAGAATTTATCATTATAAGGTTGTATTTCTTCCAACATCGTCTGTTTTGCCTCATAATACGTATTTTCATCATACTTTAAAGAAAGCAATGCAATTTCGGGAAAAACGCCCTTAGCTGTGAAAAAGCCTCTAAAAGGATCATCTTCACGCCATAAATAGGTTCCTTCCAAATATTCATAGTCTTCCAAAAAGGATATGCTTGGCAAAAAATTTTTGGGGCTGTCAATTGAGCTGGATGAATGTCCGCACTTGTTTTGATTTATACATGCAATATAGTCTTCTAATGAACTCTCTTTTATGTCTTTATAACAGCTTGTTAAGCAAAAACTCATTAGCATTACTAAAATAAAAGATATTATTTTTTTCATCAAAATTTACCCTTTCTTATGCATAATATTTAATTTTTGCGCTTTATGCGAATCAATTGTCCGACAATGACCGAAACGGCAACAGCGACAAACCCAAAAACAATAATGAAAGTTACTATTACATTAAAAACCTGCACAGAAGCGGCATCATATATCGTGGTTTCACTACCGGTTTCATCCTTCACAACAACTTGCGAATACGATGCAGTAACCCAATCAAAGATTCTCGGATTATTTTCAATAACATATTCCGTGTCATCTATGACCCTTTTGGTAGAATGAATGAAATGATTTACATATGAATTATTATCAATTGTATTTTGAACTTCCAAAACATCCAATACTTCTCCGCCTGGAGTTACTGAAACAATCACATCACTGCGAACAAAATAAATGTTAAGATTTTCTCCGTCCCATTCAATGCCAAAATCGCCATTACAACGAAAAGTATAACCATACTGAAAAACACCCTCATTTGAATAAACACAGATCGTTTTCCGCTCAGAAGCGTTTTGTCCGATTGCAATCAAGTGATTATTGTTTACATCAAAGCATTTAATTGTATTTTTCGCAGGCTCTTGATCGATCGGTGATATATTGACATTGGAAATAAAGGTATTTTTATCTTCATTTGTCATGTAATCCGTTTGAAATCCCGTATGAACCGCTTCTACCGTCATCATATTCGTAAATAAAACAAATATAAAAGTAAACAGCAGAAATAAGCAACTTCGTTTCATTTTCATCAAAATTTACCCTTTCAATTATTTTAAGATAAACCCACTTGCAAACATTTTCCGCAAAATTTCCTTACCTTATTTGTCCATGGGAAATTGCGCAAAATGGACCTTGCCGTTTTGCATTGTTTGGATACAAGCAAAACTCGGATAGGCAAGCAGTTTCGAGTGGGCATTGCCCACTTTTTTATACTATAGGAAATTGCTCAAAAACAGCCTCGCCGTTTGCATTGTTTAGATATAAATAAAACTTGGATAGGCGAGCAACCATCAGCGGCGATTCGCCGCTTTTTTATTATTGTAACATATTTTACCTATTGTTGCAATACTTCAGTAACAATTTTTACTGTACCTTGCATATTTAAATATATCACACGTTTCTATTGACCGCCGTTCCCATTTGTGATAGAATAAAAATATAAAAATGAATTTACACATGGAGATTCCCATATGAAATACAAAAATCCGATTCTTCCGGGCTTTCATCCGGATCCAAGCATCTGCCGTGTCGGCGAAGACTTTTATCTCGTGACGTCCACGTTTGAATTTTTTCCCGGTGTTCCGATCTATCACAGCAAAAATCTGATCAACTGGGAATTGAGCGGTTACTGTCTGACAGAAGACAGCCAGCTTTCATTGGAACGCGGAAAGCCTTCCGGCGGCGTTTATGCGCCAACGCTTCGTTATCATGACGGAACTTTTTTCATGACCACCACGAACGTGACGCGCGGCGGCAATTTTATCGTACATACCAATGACATCCACGGCAAATGGAGTGAACCTGCTTGGGTAAAGCAGGCAGGCATCGATCCCTCTCTTTTTTGGGATGATGACGGAACGTGTTATTTCGTTTCCAACGGCTCAGTCAACCGTGAAGACGGCTACGGCATTTTCCTGTGTGAGATCAATCCCTTTACAGGCGAGATGCATACGGCTTCGCGCCGTCTCACAAACGGTTGCGGCGGAAGATGCGCCGAAGCGCCTCACATTTACAAGAAGGACGGCTGGTATTATCTGATGCTCGCGGAAGGCGGCACGGAATACGGTCACATGGTTACGATACAACGCGCGCACGATATTTACGGTCCTTATGAACCGTGTCCGCACAATCCTCTTTTGACACATCGTGATGCCCCCGAAAATCCTTTTCAGGCAACGGGACATGCCGATATCGTGGAAGATCAAAACGGTAACTGGTGGCTCGTATGTCTCGGAATCCGTCCGCTTCCGAAAGTTATGCTTCACAACCTCGGACGGGAAACGCTTCTTGCTCCTTTCACATGGCATGAAAACGGTTGGCCGACGGTAGGACACAATCGTCAGATCGACCCCGAAATGGAAGGCAATCTCCCCGGCCCCGCGCCAACACCCGTTTGTCTTGATTTTGAAGATTTCTTTGAAACCGATGCATTGCATTTGCGCTGGAACTTCGTCCGCAACCCGAGACGTGAATGCTACAAACCGAAAAAAGAAGGACTTATACTTCTGGGCGGTAAAGATGATCTTTCCACACCGCGCGGCAATCCAACCATGATTGCCGTACGCCAACAAGAATTTTGTATGGAAGCGGTTGCGCAACTGAAAGGCGACGTTCAAATCGGTCAATGCTCGGGACTGACAGCTTTTTATAACAGCGATTATCATTACGACGTTTTGATAACGAAAGAAGCCGATGGTTGTGATTATGTATGTCTGCGCAAACGCGTGGCAGATATTGATGTCATTGTCGCACGTCATCCGATCGACTATCAAGGCTCGATTCGATTCAAAATTATCAGTGATTCGGAATGGTATATATTCTGTTATGAAATAAACGGTGATTGCATTGAATTGGGTCGCGGCAAAACGGCTCTTCTTTGTACCGAGATCACGCACATGATGACATTCACAGGCACATATTGGGGTATCTTCACCGAAAACGGCGAGATCACCGTAGCTTACGCTTCCGTAAAACAACTTCCATAAAACTCGCATAGTATAAAAACTCATCCTTTCCGTCTACAATAAAGCAGACCAAAAGGATGAGTTCTTTTTGTTTAACGTGATTCGATGAAAATGGGAAGATAAATGGGAATTTATAAGCCTTCCCCAGCGGGGGAAGGTGCCTCCCGATTCTTGAATCGGAAGAGAGGCGGATGAGGTGTGGTGCAAAATATTTTGCACTTTTGCGAAGCAAAACAACTACTCATCCACCAC
>SVRL01000021.1 GCA_015064845.1 Oscillospiraceae bacterium
CCGTGGACTTCCTTCAGATTCCACCTCACGGCAGACACCCTTGTCCTTGGCTAACAGTTCCTACTGCCAAGTCTGTAGCGGACTCTCACCGCCAAGTGGTAGCGCATGCCGAGCGCACAAGAAAAAGAGAGTTGAGAGGATTTTTCCTTTCAACTCTTTTTTGTTTATATCATGATCTTTCAATCAAACATCTCCCGGTTCCAGAACCAATTTGATTGCCCACGGTGGAACTTCGGGAATATCATACTCATCCCGAATGAAAACGAAAGCGGCTTCATAATCGGGCTTTTTAGCGGGAAACATACCGTAGCCGTCCGTGAAATAGATCAAGCCTTTGAGGTTCTGAAATTCTTTTTTCTGCCGAAGCTCTTCCACATAGGTAAAGACGGGACGAAAATCCGTGCCGCCAAAGCCATGGAATTTCATATTTTTCAGATAATGATCAAATTCTTCCTGATTGGTAATTTTAACGGCTTCTTGTATTTCTGCATCGCATTGAATGATATGTAAATTGATTTTTGTGAAGAAGGTTTCTTCGGATTTCATAATGTTGAAAGTTTTTTGCATGAATTTCTGCACCAGATCTCCCTGCACGGAACCCGAAGTATCAATGGCAATCACAAATTCCTTGATCCTTTTGACTTCTTTATATTCCAAAGGCTCAACCAAAGGCATATTTCCGTAAAGATTCAGACCGTAGGTATAGAAATTATAATCAAATTCATCGTCATTGATTTTCATTTGTTCGCCCATAACCGAAAACTTTTTCAAAAAGGCGGAATAATCGTATTTTTCTTTCGTAACGGCTTTCAGATTTTGAACGAGGTTACCGGCTTGATCGCCTCTTTGTTTCTGGAACGTTTCCATATCCATTTTCATACGTTCGGCAACATCTTTCCAATCTTCTTTTTCCTTTCGTCGGGAATCCTCGCCTGAATCGGATTGCTGTCTTTTGAAGCCGAAACGCGCTTCAATTTCCTCATCGGTCATATACCATATCTCATGATTATCGGCATAAAAATAACCGCGCAAGGTTGCTGCCTGTTTCTCATCGGGATAAGATTCCATCAAGGCGTGATAGATCATTTCCGCAGTGAACACTTTCGTTTTCTTCGAAAGAATCTTCAGAATTTCTGCTTGATTCTTTTCACGAAATGCCGAAACTGCTTTCAGATTCAACTGAGAGATTGTTGATTCCACAGCCATATCGCAAGCAAGATCCCAATAAAGCCGATTGATGGAAGGATCTATATACATATGCTGAAATACGCAATGAAAAGTTATATGAAGATAATCGCGTACCGAAGCTTCTTTTTCCAAACGGTAAGTTTGCAAAACGGTTTTCGGTTCGTAAAACAAATATTTTCCGTCCGTCATCAGATTCGGTTCTTCATACTGCTTATATTCCAAGCGGCTGAGTGCCGAATCCAGAAAACGGAGATTTACAAGCAAAGTGTTTCTCGAAAGTGTGAGAATTTCCTTTGCCAATGTCTCCATCTGATAGATTTGTTCTTCGTTTAACACAATATCACCTCTTTATAGCATCTTTTTTCTTTCTGTTCTTAATCATATATTTATTATATCACAATGTGTCTTGTTTTTCAATGGAAAAGTTATTGTTTGGGAAATATATGCATTTTCTTTTTGAATATAACCGAAAAATAAAAGAGGAAACTGCTTAAAAAGTCTCCTCTTTTATATGAAAAGCCATTACATCCAATGAATATCGGGCAAGGGCAGAGCAAGATATTCTTCTTTTGTCAAATCCAAACGTTTCAACAATTCATCAAGTGTAATAAATTCAATGACTCTTCCGCCGCGTTTGGCATCGCGGGCGGTTTTCGTTCTTTTACAAATTCTGCCTTCATTCCCGGTTCCCAACGTTACGAAAATATCACATTGAGAAGACACTCGCGTATACGAACCTCCCGCATCAATAATCATTTGAATAAGATGGTAAATTTGCGCCTGTTTCGGCTGTTCGATCGCCATGGAAGCAGAAATACATTTTCCCTCAAACACTTTCCGTCTTTGATTTTTTGGTTGTACGTTCTCCAAAAAGGATTGGAACATCGTTCGATTCGGATGGATATAAGAACAAAAAATTTTAAAATCTTCGGTTTCTCCCGTGATGGGAAGCGTTTTTACATACTCCGTCAAGCTCTTTTTCTTTCTTTCGCAAATGGCTTTAACCACCAGCATGGTAGCGCGCGCATCTTCTTCGCTTTTATGAATATCAACGGGTTTATCAATGGAAAACTCTTCGCAAACACGGTCAAGTCCAATCTGTCCGCCGCATCCAAACACTTGCGCGTAAAGGCTTTGGCTATCCGCAAACTTAAATTTCAATGCAGGAAGTTCATATCTTGCGCAAGCCTTGCAAAGAAAATTTACGTCATCCTGCACGGAATGACCGATCACAATTTGATCGTCCGCTTCCAAAAGCGAACGGATCTTTTCATAAAAGACAGAAAAACGAGGGGCTTTTCGAAATTCCGATTCCGTATATGCAAACAAAATATTCGGCCGTTTGGATCTTCCCGATAAATGAAATTTTGATTCGGGATTGATTACAATATCATCGCTTTCCAGTTCACAGAAAAACTCATCTGTAATCACGTAACCAAACGAACAAACACTTCCCTTTCCCCCGTCTGCACATTCAATATCAAAAAATACGTATCTCAAAAAACTCTCCTCCCTTCCGAAAATTCTTATATACATTTCTATGAATCCAAAAAGAAAACCAATACGGAAAATTCCATATCGGTTCTTTTTTTGCAAAAATGAATGATTCATTGCAAAAACGGACGGTGTCCAACTTTTAATTTTATACTTATACAAGACATTTGTCAATACCTTTTAAGAAAAAACAGCATTCCAATAAAATTCCATGTTTTTGAACAAAAAAGACACATACGTTTTGGATAGTTCAACATAACCGAAAAATTACGTAAGTAATTTAACGTAAGTTCGATGAAAAATGGTAAGACAAACGGGAATTTAGCGTATTTCCTCGAAAGGAAATACGCAGTGATATTTGCCTGACGGCGAGTGGAATATTTGAAAGGAGAACATATTTGGGGATGAACTTGTAAAAATAGCAGGAAATCTTGCTTAATTCGACCGTTTCAGGGAGAATTAAGCATACCTGCGTCTTGATTTTTATAAGTTCATCGTAAGCATATAGCTACAAGTTTGCACAGGCGGTCAAGCTGCCCAAGCTTGTTTGCTTCTTTTTTGGAACTTTTTTCTTGCAAATCAAGAAAAAAGTCAATCTAAACAATCATTTATCTTCCCATCGAACTCACGTTATTTTACTTTTTACTGACACATATATGCGGTAAGAAAGCATACACCTTCTCGGAAGTACCGATCCCCTCCGAAAAAGCCGTTGCGCTTCCGCAAGCAACTGCAAAAGCAAGTGCTTTTTCAAAATCACGGTACTTCGTAAAACCATAAAGAAAGCCCGCAACGGAAGAATCTCCCGCTCCGACGGAGTTCATAACCTCGCCTTTGGGTGCTTCAGCAAAATAAACGCCGTCTTCCGTCAGCAAAACCGCTCCTTTTGCCGCCAAAGAAACCATAACGTTTACCGCACCTTTTTCGCGTAACCGTTTTCCGTAAAAAACCGCTTCTTCTTTACTGTGGATCTCACAGCCGAATAATGCGCCGAGCTCATGATGATTCGGTTTGACGAGAAACGGATGATACGGTAAAACGGCTTCCAATGTTTCGCCCGAAACGTCTGCCAAAATTTTTGCATTTTTTCTTTTTGCCAATTGCATGATATCCAAATAAACAGAAGCGGACAAACCACGTGGCAGACTACCCGAAAGCACGATCACATCATCTCTGCCAATCAGCTTTTCCAATCGGTCAAGGAAGCGCTCTGTATCTTCCTTTTCGATTACAGGACCCTTGCCGTTGATTTCCGTTTCTTTTTCGCTTTTCAATTTCACATTGATGCGCGATAATCCGTTTTTTGTAAAAAGGAAAGCTTCCGTAATTCCCTGTTCCTGCAAAGATCGCCGTATTTCCTCTCCCGTAAAGCCCGCAAGAAAACCCAAGGCTGTCGATCCGCTTCCGAGATTGTGAAGCATAAGCGAAACGTTGATACCTTTTCCCCCCACCGTAACCGCCTCTTTTTCAGTTCTGTTTACGGTGCCCTCTCTGAAATTTTTGACACCGACAACATAATCCAAAGAAGGATTCAGCGTTACCGTATAAATCATAAAACGATCTCCTTCCGTAAAAAGGGTACTTTCCGAAAAAAGTACCCCTCATAGCTTTCATTATATGGTTTCAACCTTGATCAGATTGGTCGTACCGGATTTACCCGTAACACCGCCCGTAATAACGATGGTATCGCCGCGGTTCAAGCGCAATTCACGTTTTGCATAGGTCTTTGCATGATAGAAAAGAACTTCTGTGGACGGAAATTCTTCCGCCAAAGCAGGGGTAACACCCCAAGAGAGCGACAATTTGCGCCAAGCTTTTTCCGTTGTGGTCATACCGATAATATCTGTCGGCGCACGGAAACGGGAAACCATGCGCGCGGTCATACCGGACATGGAACAAACCATGATAACCTTCGCCTGAATATCAATCGCCATTCCGCAGGTTGCATGAGAAATCGCGTCGGAAGCATTCTGGATTTTGAATTTATACGTACGGAACTGTTCTTCATAATTGATATTGCGTTCTGCTTCTTGAGCAATCTTAGCCATAGTCTTTACGGTCAGAACGGGATGTTTGCCCGCTGCAGTTTCACCGGAAAGCATAATCGCACTCGTTCCGTCGTAAACCGCATTGGCAACGTCGGAAATTTCCGCACGGGTCGGACGAGGATTGTTAATCATGGATTCCAGCATTTCCGTTGCTGTAATAACACGTTTACCGAGCAAACGGCATTTGGTAATCAAATCTTTCTGAATTGCAGGCAATTCTTCAAAAGGAATTTCCACGCCCAGGTCGCCTCTGGCAACCATGATACCGTCACAGTAATCACAGATTTCTTCAATATTATTAACACCGGAACGATTTTCGATTTTTGCGATAATATCAATACCATCGCCGCCGTTTTCGTGCATAAACGTTTTCAAATCAATCAGATCTTCCTTCATGGAAACAAAAGAAGCAGCAACAAAATCGACACCGTTACGAATACCGAAAACAAGATCCGCTTTATCCTGCTCGCTGAGGTAAGGACCGCCCATCAATTTTCCGGGGAAACTCATGCTCTTTCTGTTGGACATCACGCCGCCGTCGATAACCTTGCAAACAGCCTCTGTTGCCGAAAGAGAAACGACTTCAAAAACCACCAGACCGTTATCGACAAGAATATGATCTCCTTCTCTCAGGTTTTCGCAAAGATGCTTATAGTTTACGGAAACGTGCGTTTCGTTACCTTCCACTTCATCGGTGGTAAATGTAAAAGTATCTCCCTCGTAAACGGTAACTTTATCATTCTTGAATGTTTTAATACGGTATTCAGGACCCTTGGTATCCAACATAATCGCAATCGGCAGATCCAGTTTTTCTCTTACCTTTTTGATCGTGTCAATCGTTTTCTGATGCTGTTCATGCGTACCGTGAGAAAAGTTCAGACGGGCAACATTCATACCCGCCAACATCATTTCCGTCAACACTTCTTCCGAAGAAGAAGCAGGACCGATGGTGCATACGATTTTTGTCTTTCTCATAAATGTATATCCTTTCAGTTATTATTTATATTATTTTATCTTGAAACATAAGTAACGCCAACGTTTTCTCCGCCAAAATAACGCATACAAGTCAAAAGCTTAGAGGAAGCCGTAAAATAAACCGCCGTATTTTTTCCGTTGATCCGAAAAATCGCAAAATAGCGGTCTGCCGTGTTTTTGCCGGCGGAATAATCCAACTCCGCTTCACAAGCATTTGCAAATTTTTCATAATCTGAATCGCCAAGGGGATATATTCCTTCATTTTCGCTGAGCTTTTCTTTGAATACCTCTTTTGCTTTGTTGTAACCGTTATAGGCATAGACATGAAAATAACCCTGCGTTACAATATACATATATTCAATTTTTGTCAGTTTCCACGTAAAAAACCACATAATCAAAAGGAAAAGAGGAAGGATTGCAATCACGGGTCCCATTTTGACCAGAACAAGGAAAACAAAACAATATGCAACTGCAAACGCAATATACAAAAGAACGAATAAAAAACGTTGCATTTTTATTTTTCCGTCAGGTTTGCGGGAAACGGCAAATTCCGCATAATTGTTTCCGGCATTTTCTTCTGTAAAAGGAATTTCTTTTGGTCTTGACACGTATATCAACCCTTTCTGTCATTGAAGTTTTTCCAAAAGCTCCGCGCAGTCCTTCATGATGAATTCAGGCTTTACATCGCTCTTTTCAACGTCTTCCATTGTGGATTCTCCGCTGAGAACGAGGAGAGAATGAATACCTGCCGCAACACCGCAGGCAATATCCGTATACACGCGATCCCCAATCACGAGCGTGGTATCCTTATTGACCAGCGGATCCTTTTTTGCGATGCGTTCCATCGCGGAAAGAGGCATTTCGGGACGAGGCTTGCCGATAAAATGAGGATTTTTTCCGGTTGCATTGCAAATCATGGTTGCAACAGAACCGCAGTCGGGAACATACCCGTATTCCGTTGGACACACCCAGTCAGGATTTGCTGCGATATAAGGAATATCCTTGAGTGTCAGAAGTTTGGAAACATCGTCTAATTTTTTATAAGTCAGTTCCGTATCGTAACCCATAACAATGCCTTCGATGTCATCGGAATAATCTTCATACACCTTTACACCCGCATCCGCCATTTCTTTTTTGAATGACCGGGTTCCGCTGACGTAAAAACGAAGGCCGGGATGATTTTTCATCAGGTAATCCGCTGTTGCCTGAGAGGATGTGATGAAATCTTCATATTTGGCAGGAATTCCAAGCTTTTCCAATTTTTTTACGTAATCGTTTACACTTTTAGAAGAATTATTCGTCATAAAAAGATATGTTTTTCCCTGCGCCTTAATGGTATCCAACAAAGATTTTGTAAACGGAAAGAGGTTATTACCGAGATAAAGCGTTCCGTCCATATCGAAAAGAAACAATCTGATTTTTGAGAAATCCATATAAAATAGCATCCTTTCCTTAGAATGGCAACATCAAATCAAAGTTGCCGTTTTTTCTCTGTACGCACTCGGCGAAAGCCCGAATTTTTCGTGAAAAAGCGTACTGAAATACGAAGAATTGTCATATCCGCAAAGTTTTGAAATTTCAGCTACGGAAAGTTCGGTCGTAAAAAGACAAAGTTTTGCTTTTCTGAGTCGTTCGGAGATCAGATATTCTTTCGGTGCCGCTCCCACTGTCTTTTTGAAAAAACGGTAAAAAGAGTCTTCGGAAAGATTCATCAGGTCCGAAAGTTCTTTCATGGGGCAGACCTGATCCAACCGATCGCCTATGCGCACGAGAACGGGAGAAAGCTTAGCAAAACGCGCCATTACCATACCGCCGTCCGATTTCGGAAAACTTCTGCGCAAAACCGCGCTTGCAAGCTGATATAGCGACATATTCACAAAAAGCGCGTTTTCCAAGCGGATATTGGTAAATTCACTGTTCACGAAAGTCTGATGGACGGAAGCGCAAAGTGCCGCCAGACTGCCGTCGGGATCTTCCATTTTTAAAGGAACCGCAAAAAGTGAAAAAATCCGCAGATTGGCAAACACACGGTAATCCGCTGCAAGCCAAATAACCTCACACCCTTTTTCCGCCGAAACACGGTACGCCGTATCATAAGGAACCATCAGGATCGTGCCCGTATCGCAAACAATCGTTTCATCGTTTATAAAAAATGAGATTCTTCCTTTTCGAACCAAAAAGAAAAGTTCAAAAGGCATGCGTTCTCCTTCAAAAACCGTTTGCTCGGAAAACACTTTTTCATCCGCACCCATAAAGCGAATTTCCAATTGATTTTCCATCAGCGAATAACTGTCGTACATCATAAACCATAAACCCCTTTAACTGCCAAAAGCCGATTTCTCCTAAACCGCCGAATTGATTCAAAGCTTTGCTTCATTTTCGTTTTGATAAACCACAAATTTTCAAAATAAGGTTACCCAACGAATTTTTATCAATATTTTTATTATACCAATTTCTTTCGTTTTTGTCAACAAAAAAGAAAATCCCGATAAAAAAATCGGGATTTTGAACATCTTTCAACGAAGAATATATGCGGATTCACAAATCAAAGATCTTTATAGAGATAGAGAGAACCGCAAGCCAAAGTCAGATTGCCTTTTGCGCGTGCAATTTTCAAAGCGGCTTTCAAGTTTGGTGCCCATTCTCCGAAAATTCCGTTTTCAGCAGCCTTTTCGGCAAGTGCTTTCGCTCCCATCGCACGGGGATTATCCTGAACCGTGGTAAACACGAAGCTACTGTAACCATCATTGAGCATATTCAAAGACGGCATAAAATCCTTGTCTGCCATGCAGGCAAAAACAACGGTACGTTTGATGTTCGGATAATAACGATCCAAAGAAGCCTTCAGCGAGCGAACGCCGTTGGGATTATGACCGCCGTCATAGAGTGTAACGGGATCTGTATCAATCATTTCAAAACGCGCGGGGTTTTTTGCTTCGCCAAGACCCTTTCTGATCGCTTCTTCGGAAAGTCCGAGCGCTTTCACGCATTCGATTGCCGTGCAAGCGTTCTGAATTTGATAAAGACCTCCGAGACCCAGGCGAAGATGTTTCATTTCGCCGTAGGAAATGATTTCGTAAATCTCCGTTTTTCCTTCGCAAACTGCGCTTTGCGGCACGATCAGTTTTGTACCCTGTCTTTTCGCTTCTTCTCCAATCACGCGGATCGCCGTTTCATCCTGCGCAGAAACAACGGTAACACCGCTTTCACAATCCGCTTTGATTGTTTTGCTTTTGGTTGTCGCAATTTTTTCAATCGTATCGCCAAGATATTCCACGTGATCGATGTCAATCTGTGTAAATACGGACATCACATTACGTGAAATCACGTTTGTGGCATCAAATTCTCCGCCAAGACCTGTTTCCAGAACTACGTAATCCAAGTTCTGTTTTGCGAAATAGCAAAAAGCTGCCGCCGTCCAGATTTCAAACTGAGAAATTTTATCGCCGAGAACCTTTTCCGCTTCGGGAATAATCTTTTCAATCTCGGCAAGCAACGCGTTCAAGTCATCATCGGAAATTTCTTCACGGCAAACCGTGATTCTTTCATTGACACGAACGAGATTGGGAGAAATATATTTTCCGACTCTGTAACCTGCTGCAAGAAGCATAGATTCCGTAAACGCGCAAACAGAACCTTTTCCGTTCGTGCCCGCCACGTGAATACAACGCAGGGAATCCTGCGGATTACCGAGCAGTTGCATAAGATATGTAATTCTTTCGAGTCCCAAACGAGGGACCGCCTGAAATCCGTTTGCATAATTTAAAAATTGATTGTTATTCATACTCTGTTTTTCCTCGTATATTTATAGATTGAAGGAAGCAAAAATTTGTCTGTCAAGAACGTCAATATAATACGCAAAAGCGTATTGACGGAGAACGCGGCAAGCCGAAAGATCAATGCCGACTTCCATGTATGACCGAAACTGAAAACGAAAATCGGCGTCATCATCATGATATCAACAGCAAAGCCAATGAAGATGAAGAATAAAATATTCCGAAGAAGTCCGATTTTTTCTCTGCCGTGAAAAGCGATTCCCAGCAGTAGCCCAAAAACGATTTTACACAAGAGAATAAAAGGATTTACTCCCGTCCAGATCAGTGCACCGATAAAATCCGCAAGTCCGTAAGAAACCGCAGACCAAACGGGGCCGTAAAGAATCGCAACGATGAGAATCGGCAAAAAACCGATTTCCACACGCCACATTCCCGAAGTAGGAAATCCGAGATAGCGGCAGAAAATGACTGAAAGCGCAATCATCATAGCAGAAGTTGTTGCTTTGAGAAGCGTTTCATATCCTTTTTTTCGGTTTGATTGAATTTTTGACATAAAAAAGCACCTCCGTGAAAAACAGACGCGCGACATACACAAAGTTTGAACTTGGAAGTTCAAATCAAATATGTAACAGCGGGATGCAACGGCAGTACAGCAACTTTTTTGTTTTCGTCCGAAAGTCAACTCCCCGTAATTTCGGCACTTTAACTCACTGTCGTTTACTCTGTTTATTTTTATATTTTCATTATAGCACAAATTTCGGAAAAATCAATAGATTTTTTGACATTTTTACTATTTTTTTGCCGTTTTTTTGGTTATAAAGCACACGCTTCGCAAAGAAATCGCTTAAGACTTCCCTGCGAAGCGTTTTGTTTTAATGAAAATTTTGGAAAACCGTTTATTTATGCGTGATTATCCCGATCTTTTTTAAAGCGAAGCGCACCTCCGGCAAGGGAGCGAAAGCTCTGCGCCGCTTTCTCCGTCTCTGCGGAATCAGACTTGAAAAGCATCACGTATTTTCCGGAAACGGCAACCGTCATTTTTTCGGCGGCATCGCAAGGCGCAAATTCATACGAAGCGTAAATTTTCTGACCGAGCCAAAGCGCATCGCTCGCTTCATCCGCTTCAAAAACATAAAGTGCCCTACCTTTACTGTCCACGATCTCGCGCAGACAAACTGCATGTTCCACACGCTCATCAAATTGATCCGCCGAAATACCGAAAGCAAATGCCAGACTTTCGTCCACCGTTTCCCGATAAATACCGCTCATATCCCATCCCGCTTTTTGACAGATCGCCTCGGCAAGATTTCCCGTATCCGCAAAAACGGGAACAGAATTCTTGCCGCAGGAAATCATAAAAATACACGCAAGCAAACATAATATCTTTTTCATCCGATACAATCTCCTTTGAAATCAATTCAAAAACAGTTTATACCGCTAAATGAAATTTATACGTTTATTTCGCTTCGTACCAGCTTTTTCCTTCGGAAATCTCAACCGTCAAAGGCACGGAAAGTTTGACAGCGTTCTCCATTTCGTGTTTCAGAAGATTTCTGACCTCGTCTGCGCAGGATTTGTGCGCTTCAATGATCAATTCATCGTGAACCTGTAAAATCAATCGTGCATCAAACCCTTTTTCTTTTAATTTCTTATCAATATTTACCATAGCAAGTTTAATGATATCAGCGGCGGTTCCCTGAATCGGACTGTTCATTGCCACACGTTCACCGAAAGCAACTTCCATTTTCTTGGAAGAGGAAAGTTCGGGAATATATCTTCTTCTTCCGAACAGCGTTGTAACAAAACCCTCCTGTTTCGCGGAAGAAACAATATTTTTCAGATATTCACTGACCTTAGGATATGCACCGAGATAACCATCGATATAATTTTTGGCATCTATTCTTGAAATTTTCAGATCCGAAGCCAAGGAAAATTCCCCCATACCGTAAACGATGCCGAAGTTGATTGCTTTTGCTCTCTTACGCAGGTCAATGGTTACGTTTTCTGCAGTGACGCCGAAAATTTTCATTGCGGTTGCCGTATGGATATCGTAACCGGAAAGGAATGCTTCCGTCATAGCTTCATCCTTCGAAATTGCCGCAAGCAAACGAAGTTCGATCTGGGAATAGTCCGCATCGATCAGAACGTAATCATCGCTTCCCGCCACGAAAAATTTGCGGAATTCGCGTCCGAGCTCGGTTTTTACGGGAATGTTCTGAAGGTTCGGTTCCGTGGAAGAAAGTCTTCCCGTTGTGGTCAATGCCTGACGGAAAGAGGTATGCACTTTTCCGTTTTCATCCGCCGCGGCAGCCAATCCGTCCGCATACGTACTTTTCAATTTACCGTATTGGCGGAAATCAAGAATATCTCCGATGATGGGATGATACGGACGAAGCTTTTCCAAAACCTCTGCATTGGTTGAATATCCCGTCTTGGTTTTTTTTGCGTGCGGAAATCCCAATTTTTCAAAGAGAATATTACCCAGCTGTTTCGGAGAATTGATATTAAATTCTTCCCCCGCAAGCATATAAACACGGCTTGCAAACTCTTCCTGCATTTCTCCCAGACGAACGGAAAACGCTTTCAATGCCTCCACGTCGACGGAAAAACCTTCTCTTTCCATCTCGTAAAGAACACGGCAAAGCGGAAATTCGATTTTGCGGTAAAGTTCCGTTTGTTCGGATTTCACGAGCTCTCTTTCCAGCACCTTATAAAGTTCTCCCGTCAGATATGCTTTTTCCGCAAGCGAACCTGCCGTTTTGGAAAGCAATCTTTGCGTTAATTTATCAAATGAAAAATCATTGTCAGTTAAGGCCGCAATATACGCCATCAGCAGGATATCCTCTGCACATGCGCGGAAAGATATCCCGTAAATTTCCAGCGCGTGCAAAGCCGTTTTTTCATCGTAAACAACAACACGGAAATCACCATCCAAAAGAGGTTTCAGAGATTCGATTCCGCGGATCGAAACAATCTCTTCCCCGTTTGACACAGCAGCAACATTTTCTTCAAAATCAAAAGAAACCGCGTAGAAAACATCCTTTTTCCACTCCGTCTCTTTCGCGGAAATCTCACGGATTTTCAATTCCGTTTCTTTCTCTTTTTCCTCTTCTTCCAAGTCCAATTTTTTCATCAATGCATAAAATTCAAATTTTTTGAAAAGATCGCGCAGTTCTTCTTTGTGATGTCCCTCATAAATCGCATCGGAAAGTTCAATCTCCAGGGGAACGTCGTTCACGATACGCGCAAGAAAACGGGAATCATAAGCGGAAGCTTTTCCTGCTTCCAGTTTGGTCAAAGTACCTTTTGCAAGCTTTTTCGTTTCCAATCCATCGTAAATCGAATCCAGATCACCATATTCCGCAATCAGTTTCAAAGCCGTCTTTTCTCCGATGCCGGGAACCCCGGGAATATTATCGGAACTGTCTCCCATCAAAGCTTTCACATCCACAAACTGAGAAGGCAATACACCGTATTTTTCAAAAAAAGCTTTGGTATCAAAAAGCAAAGGTTCCATATTTGTCGCAAGCACGACGTTCGTTTTTTCCGTAATCAATTGCAACGAGTCACGATCTCCCGTAACGATATAAGTCATCACGTTTTCCTGCTCTGCCATTGCCGCAAGCGTACCCAAAATATCATCTGCCTCATAGCCTTCCTTGGAAAGCACCAAAGCGCCCATTGCGCGCAAGCATTCCTTGGCAGGTTCCAACTGCACGGCAAGTTCTTCCGGCATACCGTGTCGGTTAGCTTTATAACTTTCGGAAAATTTATGGCGAAAGGTCTTTGCGCGCATATCAAAAGCAACCGCAAAATAATCGGGATGATATGTTTGTAAATGGCGTTCCAAAATGGTAACCATACCGTAAATGGCGTTGGTAAACAAGCCATCTTTGGTTTTCAAAGGACGAATTCCGTAAAAAGCACGGTTCAAAATAGAGTTTCCGTCCACAACAAGCAATTTTTTCATAGATTTTTGTTCCTTTTTGAAAATAAATTCTTTCAAGTTTCATTGTATCACATTCTATTGAAAAATTAAATACTTTTTCAAAATTTTTTTCAAAACCTATTGACAAATTTAAAAGGATAGTATATAATAATTAACGTTGTCAGTCAATGCGCAATCTGCTGATATGGCTCAGTTGGTAGAGCACATGCTTGGTAAGCATGAGGTCACCAGTTCGAATCTGGTTATCAGCTCCACGCCCCTGCAACAGCAGGGGTGTTACCCTAAAAATAATTCCATTTGCTGATATGGCTCAGTTGGTAGAGCACATGCTTGGTAAGCATGAGGTCACCAGTTCGAATCTGGTTATCAGCTCCAAAACGTCCTTGCAATCGCGAGGGCGTTTTTAGTTTTTTACCGTATTAGTTTTTGCAGGAATTCCCTGCCAAAGGAGTTATTTATGTTTGTAGATATGCACTTACACAGCAATTATTCCGACGGAAGCGATTCCGTATCCGAAATGGTTGAAAAATTGATTCAAGCCAATATTCTCACATTCGCCTTGACAGATCACGATTCCATTCGAGGGGTCTCCGAATTGTTATCTTACGCGCACGGACGTGCCCGAACCATCACAGGTGTCGAATTTTCCTGCATGGATCAAAGCGCACGCTGCCATATCCTTGCATACGGATTTGATGTAAATGATCCTCACATTCACAATCTTGTGGAAAAAGGGGATGTTCTTCGCAAAAAAAATTTTGAAAATCGTAAAAATCATTTGGAAAAAAATCACGGAATCTTTTTCACGGAAGATGAACTTGCATGGCTCTTCTCTCTGCCCAAGATCGGAAAACCCCATATTGCAAAAATCCTGATTGCAAGAGGACTTGCAAAAGACACGCAGGAAGTCATCCGCAATTATCTTGACGGTTGCAAAGACCAAGACGAACGATTGCAAGCGTGCGAAGTCATTTCCGGTATTTTAGCGGCAGGCGCTGTCCCCGTATGGGCGCACCCTCTCGGAGGAGAAGGTGAAGACCATCTGGGCGAAGAAGAATTTCTTTCATTGGCAGACACGCTGATTTCATACGGAATCAAAGGAATGGAATGTTATTATTCCCGTTATACAAAAGAAGAAATTGCTTTCCTGTTGAACAAAGCAGAAAAGTTTCATCTGGCAGTCAGCGGCGGAAGCGATTATCACGGGTCAAATAAAACCGTCATGCTCGGCGAGCTCCAAGCGGGAGAATGCTTTACTGTAACGCCCGATATGCTTTCCGTTTTGAACTTTCTGTAAATAACAAAAAAGCCCAATCTCTTTCGAGATTGGGCGAATTTTTTATATCGTTGTCAGATTAAACGAGCTTAACGATTGCCATTTCAGCAGCGTCACCGCGACGGGGACCTGTTTTGTAAACAGCTGTATAACCGCCGTTTCTTTCTGCGTAAGCAGGAGCGATTTCATCGAAAAGTTTCTTAACAACTTCTTCTTTCGTAATGAAAGCATATGCATCACGGCGAGAAGCAAGTGTGTTCTTCTTACCGAGAGTGATCATTTTATCTGCCAGAGCTTTTACTTCTTTTGCTCTCGTAACGGTTGTTTCGATAGAACCGTTTTCCAAAAGCAAGGTAACCATGCCTCTGAGCATTGCCATTCTGTGTGCAGTAGGTCTGCCAAGTTTTCTGGTTCCGGGCATTATACTATTCCTCCTTTGCCTATTTTATAAAAGGATTCACCGAAAATAATCTCTGTTTATGATGTTCAGTCCACACGGAGATCAGTCTTCTTCTTTTTTGAGACTAAGTCCCAACGAGTGGAGTTTGTTGATAACTTCATCAAGCGATTTCTTACCGAGGTTTCTGACTTTCATCATATCTGCTTCGGTGCTGCTTGTGAGGTCTTCAACAGTATCCATGCCTGCGCGCTTC
Source organism: Oscillospiraceae bacterium (assembly GCA_015064845.1). GTDB lineage: Bacteria > Bacillota > Clostridia > Oscillospirales > CAG-272 > QALR01. The sequence continues at coordinate 15,360 of SVRL01000021.1, forward strand.
AAGCAGTTGAAGCTTCTTACAGACAGATCAAGCTCCTCAATGGTCATCTCAAGAACTTTTTCTTTCTTGGTTTCTTCTCTGTCAACCATAATCTCGGCACTCTTTGCTTCGTCGGAAAGTTCAACAAAGAGGTTGAGATGTTCGTTGAGTATCTTGGCTCCAAGCGATACTGCTTCTCTTGCAGAGAGTGTACCGTTTGTCAAAACATCAAGGGTAAGTTTATCATAGTCAACAACGTTTCCTACACGGGTAGGATCCACTTTGTAGCTTACGTTGTAAACAGGGGTGAATATAGAATCTACAAAAATTACGCCGACTTGTCCTGCCGAATATGTCTGTTTATTCTTTTCCTGAGAAACATATCCGCGACCGTGGTCAAATGTAAGTTCCATTCTGAAACGCACACCGTCGGAAACGGTTGCAATGTGATGATCTGGATTCAAAATTTCAATGTCGGAGTCACAGTTGATATCTCCTGCCGTTACATCCTTGTAGCCGGTAACATCGATGGTTACGGTTTTTGCGGAAGAAGCGAAGAGCTTCGCTGTAATACCTTTTACATTCAAAACGATTTCGCAGACATCTTCTTTAACGCCGGGAATGGTAGAGAATTCGTGGAGCACGTCTTTGTCGCAACCATCAATTTTGATGCTTACAACAGCAACACCGGGAAGGGAGCTGAGCAGAACTCTGCGCAAGGAGTTTCCGAGTGTAACGCCGTAACCTCTTTCAAGAGGTTCCAAAACGAACTTGCCCTTTTTGGAATTATTCTCCGATTCAACGGCTGTGATATTCGGTCTTTCTATTTCAATCATCTAATTAACCCTCCTTTTAATAAGAAAATACAAAATGAATTTTGCATTGGATTTCTGACGCAACCGTACTCCAACCAATATTGCTCGGGGACGAAAGCGTCGGGAGAAACATTGGGGGTAATTATTTGGAGTACAACTCGACAATCAAGTGTTCTTCGAACGGGAAGTCAACGTCTTCTCTGCTCGGAAGTGCAATTGCTTTTGCAGAAGCGTTAGCCTTATCAACTTCAAGCCACTTGGGAGCGGTCTTTGTTTCCATGAGTTCAAGAAGCGATTTGAATTTTTCGGAATCGCGGCTGGAACTTGCAAGAGCAATTACGTCACCCTGTTTGATGATGATAGAAGGAATATTTGCTTTTTTGCCGTTGATTGTGAAGTGACCGTGAGTTACAAGCTGTCTTGCTTCCTTGCGGCTTTCTGCAAGACCCATTCTGTAAACGATATTATCAAATCTTCTTTCAAGGAGGCAGAGGAGGTTTTCACCGGTCTGACCTTCTTTTTTGTCGGCGATTTCGAAATACGTTGCGAACTGTTTTTCAAGAACGCCATAGTATCTCTTTGCTTTCTGCTTTTCACGAAGCTGCATCCAGTATTCTTTCTGTTTTCTGGACTGAGCTGCGCCGTGCTGACCGGGAACTGTGCCGCGACGAGCTACGGGGCATTTATCTGTCAAGCAGCGTTCACCTTTGAGGTAAAGCTTTGTGCCTTCTCTGCGGCACATTCTACATACAGGACCTGTATATCTTGCCATTTTAAGCCTCCTAAATTATACGCGTCTGATTTTGGGCGGTCTGCAACCGTTGTGGGGTACGGGAGTAACATCGCGAATAACCGTGATTTCAAGACCCTGAGTCTGAAGTGCGCGGATTGCGGATTCTCTGCCCTGACCGGGACCTTTTACGTAAACTTCAACGGTTTTCATGCCGTTGTCAACAGCGATCTTTGCAGCTGTTTCAGCAGCCATCTGAGCCGCGAAAGCTGTGGATTTTCTGGAGCCCTTGAAGCCGAGTTCGCCGGCGGAAGCCCAGGATACTGCGTTACCGTTTACATCAGTGATAGTCACGATCGTGTTATTGTAAGTCGCACGGATATGTGCTGCGCCTTTTTCAACGTTTTTACGTTCGCGGCGTTTTCTGACTACTTTTTTAGTTGTTGCCTTAGCCATGATATCACTCCTTAATTATTTCTTCTTATTTGCGATGGTCTTTGCAGGACCTTTTCTGGTTCTTGCATTGGTCTTTGTTCTCTGACCGCGAACAGGCAAACCTTTTCTGTGTCTGATACCGCGGTAGCAACCGATTTCAACCATTCTCTTGATGTCGATAGCAACATCACGGCGGAGGTCACCCTCTACCTTGTGGAAGTTTTCGATTTCATCACGAAGTTTGGAAACGTCGTCTTCTGTGAGATCCTTGCAACGTGTGTCAGGATTGATACCTGTTTTTTCAAGGATTTTGTTAGAGGTTGTTCTGCCGATACCATAAATGTAGGTAAGACCGATTTCAACTCTCTTCTGATTCGGAATTTCAACACCAGCTATACGAGCCATTCTGGAAATACACCTCCATTCTTTAACTATGCGTTAACCCTGTCTCTGCTTGTGCTTGGGGTTTTCGCAGATAACCATTACGTGGCCTTTTCTCTTAATAATTTTGCATTTGTTGCAAATCTTTTTAACGGAAGGTTTAACTTTCATGTGTATTACACCGTTCCTTTCATTACATTGATTTTAGTATAATCCGTCGTGATCAGTTTTCGCGGAGTCTCCATGTAATACGCCCCTTATTGAGATCGTAAATGGAAACTTCAACGGTAACTTTATCACCCGGAACAATCTGAATCGAATTCATACGAAGTTTGCCGGAAATCTGGGACAAAACAATGTGTCCGTTGGGCAACTTCACTTTGAAGGTGGCGCCGGGCATTGCCTCAACAACCGTACCTTCAAATTCCATAACATCGTCCTTTGGCATATGCCTCTCCTTAAATTCGGAAAATTAAATTAGGTAAGCTTTTCGGACTTCGCTTTCGAAAGAACTTTACGAAGGAAGCTGTCGTTATAAAAGCCACTTCGCAAAACTTCCGTATCCGGTCCGGAAAGTTTCGTAATCATGTTTAAGTGCCGCATCTTTTTCTTTTTGGGTGCGATTAGTTTTCTCGCCTTTCCGTCAGCTACATAAACATGGTCGCGGTTAATTCCCGCAATGATCACAAGATAATCACCCGTATCATGTCCTGCCATGGAAACGCAAACGCTTCCGACCCGTGTATCTGTCCGATCGGGAACAGAATACATCACATCTTTTTCGTTTTGATTCTGTCGTTTCTTTTTCATCTTCACGCAGGATCACTCCACATAAGTGAGAAGAATCGGTTCTCCGTCCGTGATGGCAACCGTATGCTCGTAATGCGCGGAAAGAGATCCGTCCGCCGTGATTACCGTCCAACCATCTTCAAGAACCTTGACATCTCTGGTTCCGGCATTAATCATCGGTTCAATCGCAATCGTCATCCCCGGATACAGTCTTGCACCTCTTCCCGCCGTTCCGAAATTCGGAATTTCAGGATCTTCGTGCAACTCGTGTCCGACACCGTGACCGACAAACTTACGTACCACTCCATAGCCGAGACCTTCCGCATATCCGCAGATTTCGGAACCAATGTCTCCGACTCTCTTGCCTCTTGCAGCCATTTTTACACCGCGAAAGAAGCTTTCCCGTGTAACCGCAATCAGCTTTTCGGCTTCTTCACTGATCTTGCCGACACCAAATGTGTTCGCGCTGTCTCCGTGAAAACCTCCAATATAGGCACCGACATCGATTTTAACAATGTCGCCCTCTTTCAAAAATCTTTTCGCACTCGGAATGCCGTGTATCACTTCATTATTGATACTGATGCAGGCACTGCCGGGAAATCCTCCGTATCCGAGAAACGAAGGTTTCGCGCCGCATTTTTCAATATAATTTCGGATGAGAGTATCCAATAGTTTGGTGCTGACACCCTCTTTTATATGTTCACGCGCCACAAGAATTGCCTCGCCGGTAATTCTTCCTGCTTTACGCATACAAGCCAACTGTTCGCTGTTTTTGATCTGAACCATAAATTAGCCTCTGATGCTTTCGATCGTCGCAATGGTAAGTGCTGTTGTGTCTTCGATTTCTTCCTGACCGATGACAGTTTTCAGAACGCCTTTTGCGGCATAAAAATCCTTGAGAGGTTCCGTTTGGTTATGATACACATCCAAACGGCTCTTGATTACTTCAGGCTTATCGTCTGCACGGGTAATCAATTCGCCACCGCATTTATCGCAGATACCTGCAACAGCCGTAGGCTTGTAATCAACGTGATAAGAAGAACCGCATTTACCGCAAAGTCTGCGTCCGCCGAGTCTGCGAATAATCGCTTCATCAGCAACTTCAATGCTAATAACGCCGTCCATCTTGATTTCCATTTCATCAAGCGCGATTGCCTGCGCAACCGTTCTCGGGAAACCGTCGAGGATGAAACCGCCGCTACAATCGTCAGCAGCAAGTCTTTCTTTGATAATGCCGATTACGACATCATCAGGAACGAGAGCACCGCCGTCAATATAGCTTTTTGCTTTTTTGCCGAGTTCTGTACCGTTCGCCATAGCTTCGCGGAGAAGCGCACCTGTGGAGATCGCGGGGATCTGATAGCGTTCGGAAACTACCTCTGCCTGTGTACCTTTACCGGCGCCGGGAGCACCGAGAAACATAAGCTTCATATTACGGAATCTCCTTTCGTTATAATTCTTTCAAGTATATATTTTTGAGAATCGCGTATCTGCCTTTCGGGCAGATACGCTATGGTTTCGATGTTCTTCGAGCAAAGGATCAATCGAGGAATCCTTTGTAATGACGCATGGTCATCTGTGCTTCCATTTCACGTACTGTTTCGAGAATTACACCTACAACGATGAGAAGAGTGGAACCACTGAACGCAATAACGTTAAGAAGACCGCCGGTTACAATGTTGAGGATAAGCGGGAAACAAGCGACAAGACCAAGGAAGAGCGCACCCATCAGAATGATCTTGTTGAGAACCTTTTTGATGTAAACAGTGGTAGGTCTGCCGGGACGAATGCCGGGGATAGAACCGCCCTGCTGCATAAGGTTATTGGAAACCTCAACAGGATTGAAAGAAATCGAAATGTAGAAATAAGCAAATGCGATGATCAAAACAAAGAGCAGAATCGCATAGACAATGCTGTCTGTGGAAAGAAGTTTATAGAAGAAGTTATCCTGCTTCACGCCTGCGAACTGCATGATTGTGATCGGGAGAGAAATGATCGTGCTCGCAAAGATGATCGGCATAACACCGGACATATTGAGCTTGATCGGGAGATTGGAACTCTGACCGCCGTACTGTTTTCTGCCAACAGTGCGTTTTGCGTACTGAACAGGAATTCTTCTTTCAGCGTCGGTCATATAAGTTACGAATACGAGGGAGCCGACAATTACGAGAATAACGGCAACCCAAAGAATGATCTGGAACCAAACGGGAACAACTTCGCCACCGAAGATGAGCGCATCATCCGCGCGTTTGAGCTGGAGATTCTGGTGGAACTGGCTGAACATGGAAGGCAAACCGGATACGATATTTGCAAAAAGGATCATGGAAATACCGTTACCGATACCCTGTTCGTCAATTTTTTCACCGAGCCACATAACGAGGCAAGCACCTGCAGTGTAGCATGCGATGATTACAAACATTGCAAACCATTTTGCGAAGCCTTCGGTGTAAACGATGAGGCCGCCGGGAATACCGGTCATAGCTTCAGAACCGAGAACCGCATAGTAACCGTAAGCGGAAATAACCGCGATACCGATGGTTACGTAACGAGTGATTTTTTCAATCTTCTTTCTGCCTTCTTCGCCGTTCTTGGAAAGTCTTTCAAGAGCAGGAATTGCAACAGTAAGAAGCTGAATGATAATGGAAGCGTTGATGTACGGCTGTACGGACAACGCGAGCAAGGTTGCAGAAGAGAATGCATAACCGGAGAGAATGTTCAAGTAAGAGAAAATACCTTCGTTGAACAAACCGAGGTTTGCATATTGGTTAATTGTGGAATAATCGATAAAAGGAATCGGCAAAGCCGCGCCAATGCGATATAAGAAAACGATGAAAAGCGTGAACAAAATCTTGCGACGGAGTTCGGGGATCGCCCAAGCGTTTCTCAATGTTTTAAGCACTTATACCACCTCGCACTTTCCGCCTACGGATTCAATCTTTTCCTTAGCGCCGGTGGAGAAGATCGCAGCCTGAACGGTAACTTTTTTGGTAAGTTCGCCACGGCCGAGAATCTTAACGCCGTCAAGTGCTTTTCTGATAATTCGTTTTTCGAGGAGAACTTCAGTATTGATTACTGCACCGTCTTCGAAAACTTCAAGATCACTTACGTTAACAATAGCGTAGTGTTTTGCAAATACGTTGTTGAAACCTCTTTTGGGGAGTCTTCTGTAAAGCGGAATCTGACCGCCTTCAAAACCGGGTCTTACACCGCCGCCGGAGCGAGCGTTCTGACCTTTGTGGCCTTTACCGGCCGTTTTACCGTTACCGGAGCCTGCGCCTCTGCCTTTGCGGAAGTTCTCTTTGGTAGAGCCTTCAGCAGGAGAAAGTTCATAGAGCTTCATTTTGGTATCCTCCTTATACTGTGAATTTAAATCAAATAATTAGATAATTTTCAATGTATAACGGGATTATACATTTTCCACCTTAACAAGGTGAGCGATGATTTTTACTTTACCCAAAACGGAAGCGTCATTTCTCTGAACGGTTACATCGCCGATTCTGTTGATGCCGAGCGATTTTGCAACCGCTTTTTGTTTGGGGCTGGAACCAATAAGGCTTCCTGTGAGTGTGATTTTAATCTGTTCCATCTCAGTTAGCCTCCTTATTTCAAAGATTCTTTGCTGATACCGCGGATTGCAGCAACTTCTTCAGCAGTGCGAAGAGCCTTGAGACCTTCAAACGTTGCTTTTACAACGTTAGAGGGGTTGCTGGAACGGAGGCATTTTGCACGAATATCCTTGATACCTGCCATCTGAACAACGGCACGTACTGTACCGCCGGCAATGACACCGGTACCGGGAGCAGCGGGTTTCAAAAGAACTCTTGCTGCGCCGAATTCACCGATAACTGCGTGCGGAATGGTTGTACCCTTAAGGGATACTTCGATAATATTTTTCTTTGCATCTTCAATACCCTTGCGGATTGCTTCGGGATATTCGGATGCTTTTCCAAGACCGTAGCCGACATGACCGTTTTCGTCACCTACAACCATGATTGCAGTCTGGCGTGCGATACGACCGCCCTTTACGGTTTTGGAAACACGGTTTGTAGCAACGGTAACCTCTTTGAGTTCGAGTGTTTCCGGATTAATTCTTTTAGCCATGTGTTTCCTCCTCCTTAGAACTTAAGTCCGCCTTCGCGGGCGCCTTCTGCAAGTTCTTTTACTCTGCCCTGGTAAACGTAACCACCGCGGTCGAATACAACTTCGGTGATACCTTTTTCAAGAGCTCTTGCGGCAATGGTCTTGCCGATTACTTTTGCTGCGTCTTTGTTTCCGCCGTTACCTTCAAAAACTTTTTCGAGGGTGGAAGCGGATACGAGTGTTACGCCGTTTACGTCATCAATGATCTGAGCATTGATGTTTGCAAGAGAGCGGTATACGCAAAGACGGGGTCTTGCGGGAGTACCGGAAATTTTGGAACGAACTCTCTTGTGGCGAGCGAGACGAGCTTTATTGCTGTCTTTTCTAGATACCATTTTACTCCACTCCTTTCATTATTTACCGGTTTTTCCGGCTTTACGGCGAATGTGTTCGCCAACATATTTAACACCTTTACCAAGGTACGGTTCCGGAGGTCTCTTTTCGCGGATCTGCGCTGCAATCTGACCTACGAGCTGCTTGTCGATACCGTTAACAACGATAGTTGTAGAATTCGGTACTTCGAAAGTAATACCGTCTTTTTCTTCGAAAATAATCGGGTGAGAGTGACCGAGGTTGAGGGTAAGAGTCTTACCGGATTTAGCAGCCTTGTAACCTACACCGATCATTTCGAGGGTCTTGGAATAACCCTTGGTAACACCCTCTACCATGTTAGCGATGAGGGTTCTGGAAAGACCGTGGAGAGATCTGTTTTCACGTTCGTCGTCAAGGCGAGCAACGGCAACGTTTGCGCCTTCAACGGAAACAGTGATATTTTTGTGAATGTTTGTTGCGAGAGTTCCTTTGGGTCCCTTAACGGTAACGAGATTTTCTTCGTTAACGGAAACGGTTACGCCTGCGGGAATAGTAATAACTTTTCTACCAATTCTAGACATCTCAGTTACCTCCTATTACCATACGAAGGCGAGAACTTCGCCACCAACGTTGAGTTCACGAGCCTTTTTATCGGTCATGACACCCTTGGATGTGGATACGATAGCTACGCCGAGGCCATTCATAACCTTGGGCATATCTTCGCAGTTGGAATAGATACGAAGACCGGGTTTGGAAACTCTGCGGAGTCCCTGGATAACTCTCTGTTTGCCGCGACCGTACTTGAGGGTAATACGAATGATACCCTGTTTGCCATCTTCAACGATCTGATAGCCTGCAATGTAACCTTCCTCTTTGAGGATGTCTGCGATTGCTTTCTTCATATTGGAAGCGGGAACGTCAACGGACTCGTGTTTTGCATTGTTCGCATTTCTGATACGAGTCAGCATGTCTGCAATAACGTCTGAAATTTGCATTGTAGTTTTCCTCCTTTATGCAAGTTGTATTGGTTTGCGGGAGTTTTTCTCCCTTCGCCGAAATCCTTGCTGCCGGACTCTACCGGCGGCGAGCCGATGGTTAAAGCCTTGCGGAATATCCGCTCGGCTTTCCTTTCGACAAGATTGGAGCGTTTTTTATGATAAGAGCGTTTCGCTCTATCAAACTGAATTACCAGCTAGCTTTCTTTACGCCGGGAATCTGTCCCTTGTAAGCAAGCTCGCGGAAGCAGATACGGCAAATGCCGAATTTGCGGAGATAACCGTGAGGTCTGCCGCAAATCTTGCAGCGGTTGTATTCTCTTGTAGAGAACTTCTGGTCTCTCTGCTGCTTAACCTTCATAGAAGTCTTTGCCATTTGTCTTACCTCCTGAATTATTTAGCAAAGGGTGCGCCCATAAGTGTGAGCAACTCTTTTGCTTCTTCGTCTGTGGTAGCTGTAGTTACAAAGGCAATATCCATACCTCTGAACTTTTCAACTTTATCGTATTCGATTTCAGGGAAAATGAGCTGTTCTTTGAGACCGAGGGAGTAGTTACCGCGGCCGTCGAACGCGTTGGGGTTGATACCCTTGAAGTCACGAACACGGGGGAGTGCGATATTGAACAGTCTGTCCATGAATTCGAACATTCTGTCGCCACGAAGAGTTACCTTAACGCCGATCTTCATGCCCTGACGGAGCTTGAAGTTAGCAACGGACTTTCTTGCGAAAGTGGGAACTGCTTTCTGACCGGTGATTGCTGTGATTTCTTCGATGATTTTATCGATTGCTTTCGCATTGTCCTTAGCGTCGCCTGCGCCTACGTTGATAACGATTTTATCGAAGCGCGGAATCTGCATGGGGCTCTTGTAAGCGAATTTCTTCATCAATGCGGGAGCAACTTCGGATCTGTAATAATCTTTAAGTCTTGCCATTTCTCTTTACCTCCGCATTAAATTTCTTTACCGCATTTTGCGCAAACGCGGATCTTCTTGCCGTTTTCCATAACGACCTTTGCTCTGGTTGCTTTACCCTTGTTTTTACAAGCGGAGTTGTTGCAAACGAGAGCAACTTTGTCTGCGTACATAGCGCCTTCAACTTTTACGATACCGCCGGTTTCGCCCTGTCTTCTGGGTTTAACGTGCTTGGTCTGCATGTTAGCGCCTTCAACGATGACTTTGCCTTCTTCGGGGGAAACTGCGATTACTTTGCCTTTTACGCCCTTATCGTCGCCGGAAATTACGATAACGGTATCATCTCTTTTAACATGAACTTTATTCATCTTTTGATTCCTCCATTAAAGTACTTCGGGAGCAAGGGAGAGAATCTTGATAAAGTCTTTATCACGGAGTTCTCTTGCTACAGGTCCAAAAATACGTGTTCCTCTGGGTGTATTGTCTTCTTTAATAATAACTGCTGCGTTTTCGTCGAACTTGAGGTAAGAACCGTCAGCTCTCTTTACGCCCTTTACGGAGCGAACGATAACAGCTTTTACAACTTCGCCTTTTTTAGCAGTTCCGCCGGGAGCTGCCTTCTTAACGCTGCAAACGACTACGTCGCCAATGTTAGCGTATCTTCTGCCGGTGCCGCCGAGAACTCTGATGCACATGAGTTCTTTAGCGCCGGTATTGTCGGCTACTTTCATCAATGACTGTTGTTGAATCATTGCGTTATCCTCCTTAAATATTCACATCTCACAGGCTGCGCCTTGGCGCTCTAGCCTTGCACTATGATATTATTTTGCTTTTTCGATGATTTCAACAAGTCTCCATCTCTTGTCTTTGGAAAGAGGTCTTGTTTCCATGATCTTTACGGTATCGCCTTCACCGCACTCGTTGTTTTCGTCGTGTGCTTTGAGTCTGATGGTTCTCTTGATAACCTTACCGTATTTGGGGTGTTTTACATTGTCTTCGATTGCAACAACGATGGTTTTATCCATTTTATCGCTGACAACCTTACCGACTCTGGTTTTTCTGAGGTTTCTTTCGATTGCTTCGCTCATGACATATACTCCTCTCTACGACTTATTCAGCAGCCTTTTTGTTGAGGGCTGTCATAACTCTTGCGATGTCCTTTTTAACATCAGCGATCTTGTGGGGATTGTCAAGCTGATTGATCTCATTCTGGAAGCGGAGTTTGAAGAGTTCGCTCTTCAACTCTTTAAGCTTAGAGGTGAGTTCAGCGGAAGTCATTTTGTTAAGTTCAGTAGCTTTCACTGTTTATGCCTCCTCTGCTTCTTCTTTTTTCATGAATTTACATTTGATCGGGAGCTTGTGAGATGCGAGACGCATAGCTTCCTTTGCAACGTCTTCGGCAACGCCGTCCATTTCGAACATAACCCTGCCGGGTTTAACGACTGCAACCCAGTATTCGGGAGAACCTTTACCGGAACCCATTCGAGTTTCAGCAGGTTTTTCGGTAATGGGCTTGTCGGGGAAAATCTTGATCCAAACTTTACCGCCACGTTTGATGTAACGAGTCATTGCAATACGGGCAGCTTCAATCTGATTGCTTGTGATCCAAGCGGGTTCAGTTGCTACGAGACCGTAGGAGCCGTAGCTGATTGTGTTACCTCTGGTAGCTTTACCTTTGAGGCGGCCGCGCTGAACGCGTCTGTATTTAACTCTCTTTGGCAACAACATTTCTTCTGCCTCCTTCTCTCGGTTGTCTTGCAGCGTTGGATCTGCCGTTACCGTTAGCGTTTCTATTGCCACGGCGATCACCGCGTCTGTCGTTTCTTCTGTCGCGTCTTTCAGCGGGAGCTTCGGTCTGAACGTTCGCGCCTGCTCTGCCGGAAAGAACTTCGCCCTTATAGATCCAAACTTTTACGCCGATCTTACCGTAAGTGGTGTTTGCTTCCCAGAAACCGTATTCAATGTCGGCTCTGATGGTCTGAAGCGGAATGGTACCTTCGTGATAGTGTTCGCTTCTTGCGATTTCGGCACCGCCAAGACGGCCGGAAAGAGTGATTTTGATACCCTTAGCGCCCATACGCATGGTTCTGCCGATTGCCTGCTTCATCGCACGGCGGAATGCAACTCTCTTTTCGAGCTGTTCTGCAATGGATTCAGCAACGAGCTGTGCGTTCATGTCGGGAGTTTTAACTTCCGCAACGTTTACGCTGACAGACTTACCTGTCATCTTTTCAAGAGAAACGCGGAGCTTTTCGATTTCAGCACCGCCGCGGCCGATAACAACACCGGGTTTAGCGCAGTGGATAACAACCTTTACGCTTGCGGTTGTACGTTCGATTTCAATCTTCGGAACGCCTGCAACTTTGAGTTTCTCTTTGAGATATTTTCTGATTTTATAGTCGGAAACGAGGGTATCGCCGAATGTGCTGTCATTAGCGAACCATCTCGAGTCCCAATCTTTGATAACGCCGACACGAAGACCGTGCGGATTAACTTTCTGACCCATTCTTAATTCCTCCTATCAAGCTCTTTCCTTGAGAGCGATCGTAACGTGGCTCGTTCTCTTGAGGATTCTGTCTGCGCTGCCTTTTGCACGGGGCATGATTCTCTTGAGAGTCGGGCCGGGGCAAACGAAGCATTCGGAAACGTAAAGTTTGCTTACGTCCATGCCGTGGTTGTGTTCTGCATTTGCAATTGCGCTTTTCAGCAATTTAATGAGGTATTCACTCGCAGATTTAGGAGTGTTTTTAAGAATTGCCATTGCTGTTCCCGCATCCTTACCTCTGATGAGGTCAAGCACGATCTGTACTTTGCGCGGGGATATTCTGGCATATTTAAGATATGCTCTTGCTTCCATTTGATTTTTCCTCCCTTCGCTTGGTGCGAGATTATTTACCGTTGTTGGATGTCTTGGAACCGGCGTGACCCTTGAAGGTTCTGGTGGGAGCAAACTCGCCGAGCTTGTGACCAACCATGTCTTCAGTTACATATACCGGAACGTGTTTTTTGCCATCGTGAACCGCAATCGTGTGACCGACGAATTCGGGGAAAATTACGGAAGCGCGAGACCATGTTTTCAATACCTTTTTCTCACCCTTTTCGTTCATAGCGCAAACTCTTGCATAGAGTTTTTCTTCGACGAAAGGTCCTTTTTTAAGGCTTCTGCTCATCTTTTTGCCTCCTCCTTATTTACCGTTTCTGTGCTTTACGATGAATTTTTCAGTCTTGGATTTCTTATTTCTGGTCTTGTAACCATTGGTGGGTTTACCCCAAGGAGTTACAGGAGACGGACGGCCGATCGGGGAACGACCTTCACCACCACCGTGAGGGTGATCGCAGGGGTTCATTACAGAACCGCGAACGGAAGGACGGATACCGCGATGACGGGTTTTACCGGCTTTACCAACTTTAACATTTTCATGTTCAATGTTGGAAACCTGACCGATCGTTGCAACACAATCAAGTCTTACAAGACGAACTTCACCGGAGGGAAGTCTTACCTGAGCCATACCGTTTTCTTTTGCCATAAGCTGAGCGAAAGAACCGGCGGAGCGAACGAGCTGACCGCCTTTACCGGGATAAAGCTCAATGTTGTAGATGAGAGTACCAACGGGGATATTTGCGATGGGAAGTGTGTTGCCGGGTTTGATGTCGGCATCTGCACCGGAGTAGATCTTGTCGCCGTCAGTCAAACCAACAGGAGCGATGATGTACTTCTTGGTGCCGTCTTCATACTGTACGAGCGCGATGTAAGCAGTTCTGTTGGGGTCGTATTCGATACCGAGAACAGTTGCTTCACCGGTGCAAGCACGTTTGAAGTCGATAATTCTGTATTTCTGTTTGTTGCCGCCGCCGTGATGACGAACAGTGATTTTACCGTAGCTGTTTCTGCCGGCGTGTTTCTTCTTTACAGCAAGAAGACTCTTTTCGGGGGAGAACTTCGTGATTTCAGCGAAGTCCGGCACAGACATATTACGTCTGGCAGGAGTTGTAGGTTTATACTTGATAGTAGCCATTCTCTTTACTCCTCCTTATCAAATCATACCATCGAAGAATTCGATTGTTTTGGAATCCGCTGTGAGGGTAACGATTGCTTTCTTCCAAGCCTTTGTGTAACCTGCGTGAACGCCCATTCTCTTCGGTTTCTTCTTCATGTTGATTGTGTTTACGTCAGCAACCTTAACACCGAAAACTTCTTCTACAGCGCTTGCGATCTCGGGCTTGGTTGCGTCCTTTGCAACTTCGAATGTGTATCTCTTATCTTTTGTAGCCTCAAGGCTCTTTTCTGTGATAAGGGGTCTTACGATAATATCATGAGAATTTTTCATTATGCGTATACCTCCTCGATTTTCTTAGCGGCAGCTTCTACAACGACAAGCTTATTGCAGTTGAGAATGTCGTATACATTGAGAGTGTTAACGTAAGCGATCTTAACACCTGCAATGTTGCCCAAGCTCTTAACTACCATTTCGTTCTTTTCGGAAAGAACAACGAGAGCCTTCTTTTCAGCCTCGAGAGCCTTGAGCATTTTTGCCATAACGGCAGTTTTGTATTCGGTAGCAACGATTTCGTTTACAACAACGAGCTCGTTTGCAAGAACCTTTGCGGAAAGAGCGCTCTTCATAGCGAGTCTCTTAACCTTCTTGTTAAGGTCAGTGCGGTAAGAACGGGGCTTCGGGCCGAGAGCCACACCACCGTGTGTCCACTGAGGAGAACGGGTGGAACCCTGTCTTGCTCTACCGGTACCCTTCTGTCTCCAGGGCTTCTTGCCACCGCCGGAAACTTCGGATCTGGTGAGTGTAGACTGTGTACCCTGTCTCTGATTGAGAAGGTACGCTCTGACAGCGGCGTGAAGAACAGCTGCGTTTACTTCAATAGCGAAAACGGAATCAGCAAGTTCGATGGTACCGACTTCTGCGCCGGTCATGTCCAATACTTTCAAATTAGCCATTGTCTATTCCTCCTTCTCAAGCTTTTACTGTGTTACGAACGAACACGATACCGCCCTTAGCACCGGGGATGGCG
>SVRL01000022.1 GCA_015064845.1 Oscillospiraceae bacterium
CTATAATTCTGATCGCCTCCATTCGGGGATTGGATATCTTACTCCGAATGAATATTTTCAAAAATTAACTTTTTAATTTGTCCTAAAAACTTGACAAGTTTCGAAATGGTGGCTTTTCTCCCTTTGGGTCGAAAAGCATTTATTTTATTAAAACACAAAGAGAGGTAAAGATCATGAACAGCCCCTTGCTTGAAAAATCTATGGATTTTGCAACGCAGATCGTACTTTTCTACAATGCTGATCGCCTCACTCAATACTGCAAAAGATAATAAGTAATCTCAATCATCAAAAGAGATTATTTAATTTTGATATCTTTTTATAGCACTTACACAAATCAAAACGCCTTATTTTCTCCCTTTAACCGCTCATTTTGGTGGTTTTGAGGGCATTTTTTCTTATAAAACCGATAAATCCGCCATCCGCTGCCCCGGCAAGACAGAAGTGGCGGATTTTATATCGTTCAAGGAATAAAATTTACAAAAAGATATTGTATTTTGTCAATAAAAGTGGTATAATCATTATAAAATTAATCTTCGACGGAGGGAAAGTCATTATGAAGAAATTTTTGATTTTTTGTTTGGTTGTGGCTTTAATCGGTGGATTGGCTTATGGTGGGTATTATTTATATAATAATACTGACCTTTTAGACCGTTTCTTCGATAAGGAAGAAATCGAAATAACTTGTACCGTTAATTTTGAATCTAATGGTGGTAGTGCTATTGATTCTCAAACGGTGGAAAATGGTAAAACCATCGAGCATCCTGGAATCCCTGTCCGCGAAGGCTTTGCATTTGTTGGATGGTATACGAGCAATGATTTTGAAAAGTTGTTTGACTTTTCAAAACCTATCAAAAAATCATGTACCGTATATGCTCATTGGGTTGATACCACGGATACAACCGATACCGATGGTGATGGTTTGACCGACCCAGTTGAAGAATTTTACGGTACCGATACCAAAAAAGTTGATACCGATAATGATGGTCTTAGCGACTATCAAGAAATTGCAATATTCAATCTTGATCCGTTAAAAGAAGATACCGATGGCAATGGTGTAAACGACGGCAACGAGGATTCCGACGGAGATTCTCTGTCTAATTTAATGGAACTTTCCTTAGGCACCAATCCTATGGCAAAGGATACTGATGGAGATAATCTTTCGGATTCCGAAGAATTAAATACATATAAAACCAATCCTATTATCATTGACACCGACGAAGACGGCGCTGATGATGGATGGGAAGTATTGAATTCCTTTGATCCGTTGACTTTTAATGCCACCTTTGATATTGTTGTGAAAGCGGATAATGTATCAGAAGGATCTGCTATATCTGCGCTCGTTCAAATTGAGGTGGGTGGTGAGCAGGCATCTGCTTTGAAGGTAGAGGAGGTAGTAGCAGGTTCACACGCATTAATCACCGGGTCGATTCCCGGATATTTGGGATCCGCCTATGATTTTTCAACTAAAGGTGAGATCGAAAGTGCTACCATCACTTTTGAATATGACACAAGTATTGGTGAAATTTCCGACGATTTTCAGCCTAGAATTTATTATTTCAATGAAGAACTCGGCATACTTGAAGAACTTGAAAACCAAACCGTTGAGGACGGTAGAATAAGTGTTGTGGTTACTCATTTTTCAAAATATATACTTCTCAACAAAGTAGAGTTTGATAAGGTTTGGGAAAGTGAAATCAAGCCGCCTAATTACGAAGAAGACAAAAAGACAGGGCTTGACATAGTTTTCGTAATTGATTCTTCGGGTAGCATGACTTCCAATGACGCTTATGGAATACGTCTCAGTGCCGTTATTGAGTTTATTAATAAGCTCGGTAAAAACGACAGAGGAGCAGTGATTGATTTTGACAGCTCTGCCCAAGTATATCAAACCTTTACAAATGATAAAGATGCGTTGGCAAATGCGGTAAATCGCGTTGACAGCTCTGGCGGAACAAATCTCGGTAAAGGTATCAAGGCAGCAATAGATCAGTTTACAAGTATGGACTATACTAGAACAGATGCATATAAATACATTGTATTCTTAACAGATGGCGATGGCTCATATGCCTCCTCTTACACATCTTTGGCTGCCCAAAATGATATTGTTATATACACGATCGGTCTGGGCTCGGGTGTTAGGGATTCCGTGCTGAAAAAAATTGCAAACGGCACTGGCGGCAAGTATTATTTCGTTTCTGTTTCCACTAACCTTCCAGATATATACAATGAAGTTTCCTTTGAAACAATTGACTATTCGGCACATACCAATAATGACGGTATAAGCGATTACTACACAAGGCTGATTTATGAAGGAACATTGGTTCTAAGTAACGGCTCCGATCAGTTTAAGGGCATTGACTTTAATTACGATGCCCTCGGAAATCTGTGTGATGATTACGATGGCGACGGTATCAAAAATGGTGACGAACTTGTGGTAGTTCGTCTTGGCGATATTATCTATATGGAAATGAAATCGGATCCTACAAAGAAAGATACCGATCATGATGGAATTCTAGACAATAAAGACAGTGCTAGGTTGGCAAAAGGACTTGAAGATGGATTGGTAGGTAAGCTTACATTGGTTTCATGCTATAATACAGAAGATGCTAGTTGGACTTCGGGGCATACTTTTTTAGTATATACCAGTTATATCAATGACAATATTGATTTTTCATCATTAGCAGCAGGCTGGAGCAAAAATGATATTGCCCAAGAATGGAGTTGGAATAATCTTGGTAGAGATAGTGTTGCTTCTAATTCATATTATATTTCTATTGGAGATAGTGTTACAATTGGTAACGGAGCATTTGGTGCAGGTTGGTTTGGTATTGGTGACGGTTTAGGTAGTTTAGGGAACAATGCAGACATTTCAGGAGATTCTAATGAATCAGGGGCTGGCGAGGAGAATGGTGTTTGTTATAACATGGAGTTGTATAAACATTTATCGCCTGATATAGGATATTCGTATTTAAATAACACATGCCTAAGCGAAGAAATAACACTGTCGGAACTTGAGACTTTGATTGCATTTTTAAGTCAAGATACCGTTAATTATTGGAATTTAATTCATAACTGTGCAGAAGTTGCATGTATGGCATGGAATAAGATTTCTGATATTGATGTTAATCCATATCATGACGATTTTATGTCTGGAAATGTTGCAACTCCAAAGGGATTGAAGATTAATTTAAGAACGCTTCCAAATAGTTTTGAAAATTATGTTTTAGCTGAGGCATTTAATTAATAAGTGTTATTCAATAATTTATTATATTGGTAATCATGAATAAATAACAATTAAAAAATCAAGAATCACATCAAAACAAGCAACTCCCCGAACAGCATCACACCTTGGTGCCGTTCGGGGAGTTTTCCATTCTCGCTCAATTTTGAATGATTTCTGGATATTTTTTATTTTTCCTTTAAAAATAGAAAAATTTATGATATAATGAACACAATCAAAAAACATAAAACGGAGGAATACTTACAATGAATCCTTTATACACCGAATTCAAAAGAAAATTTTCCATTTCCATGTATAAAAATATGGGAATTCCGCTTGGAGAAATGAATTTCTTCAAGGATTTTGTAAATGACACGCGCGGAGATTTATATCCGCTTTTTGAAAAGAGCGAAGATTGCTGTGAACAGGTTTGTGAAAACCGTTATCACGTTTCCTGCGGTGCTGCGGAGCGCGTATTCTGTCAGCTCTTCCCTTTTGCCACGTATGAAGTGAAAGCGGAAGCGGTAAACGGTGAGGTTGGTTTCGTTTTCCGTTTGCCCGAGATGGCGGCATTCATTACCTTGGTAAACGAAAAGGGAGAAACGTATCTTTCTTACCGTTGCGCGGAACATACGAAAAAAATTGAAATTCCCTCGGAATTTACTGAACGTTCGCCTTGGCTCGTTACTCTGCGCCCCAGCTGTTTTGATATTTATTACAGACAAAACGGCGGCGCCAATCATTTGATTACCGTGGAAGAACCTCTTTTTGCGGACTCCAACTGCTACAAAATTTTCAAAGATTCCAATGTTTCTCTCTTTGCAAGCGGAGAAGTTTGCGTTATGAGCGTTACTTCTTGTCTTGACAACGGTGTTTCCATCGCGGATTTCCGCGCGGTAAAATATGAAGACGGTACTGTCATTCATGAAAACGGAAAGATTTATTTCACAGGCTCTATCCGCACACACGCGGGTAATTATCAAGCGATTTTTTCCTGGGTTCCCGGCACCATGCAATTGGAAATGACGGGCGCACTTTTCTTTGATCACGGCGACGGCTATTGGCGCGGTTATATCGCTTCTTCTCTGGTTTATGACAGACGGGCAAAGAAATGGTACGTTTGGACAAGCTCTTTTGAGCATGCGCATATTCTTGCATACGGTCAATTTGACGGAGAACCGCGTTTCGGTATCAACGTGGCAGACGTTACTCTCATGGAAAGAGCAAGCAAGGACGATGCCGACACCGAATTTCTCGGATTTTTCCAAGATGAAGACCCCGATCTCGTTTACGATGAAGAAAACGGCCGTTGGCTCCTTGCCATCTGCCGTGTCGGTAAAGAAACGAAGAAATACATTTACTGTTTCTTTGAATCGGACAATCCTTTCCGCAATTTCCGTTATATCGGCAGAGGCGTTGTAGACGGCGCTTTGGAAACGGGCGGTTCTTTTCTGCGCGTAAACGGCGAACTTCATTTCGCGTGCGGAAATTCTTTTACAAAACGTTCCGATTACCGCATTTACAGCAAAGACGGTATGAAAGAAGCCAAATTCCGTTATCCCGACGGTGGGTTCCGCGGTTGGGGTTGTGTGTTCCCCGTTTCTCTCGGTTCCAGAAAACGTTATTTCTGGCTGACGTTCGACCGTCATAACGGAAGCGGCTACAATTGGAGCTACGGAAACTTCTATTGCTTTGAAGCGGAAGAAGTATTGTGATTTAACACGAATTCGATGGAAGATAAATGATGGTTTACGTTTCTAAAATCGAATGATTTTTAAAGGCTCCCACTCAACATTTTGCGAAGCATAATGTTGGGAGGCTGGCGCGGAACGCGACTGAGAGGGTAAAATTCGCACCAAAACCCTCTCCGTTTTGCCTTACGGCAATCCACCTCTCCCGGGGTGAGAGGCTTTAAATTAATCTGCATTACCCCCATAAATTCTCGTTTATCTTAACAATCCGTGTAACTTACATTGATTTATAAAAATTCAAACATGACAGAGGCATCATATGAATAAAACAACAAGATTAAAATACGCCTGTTACAGCGCAAACGTAACCATGTCTGCGGTAGGAAATTTATCTCCCGTTCTTTTTCTCACGTTCCGTTCTCTTTACGGAATTTCCTATTCCTTACTCGGCTTATTGGTTTTAATCAATTTCGTTACGCAATTGATCGTTGACCTGATCTTCTCTTTCTTTTCACATAAATTCAACATAGCCAAAACTGTAAAATCCATTCCTTTGTTTGGGGTTTGCGGTTTTCTCGTTTATGCAATCTGGCCGTTTTTCTTTCCCGATACCGTTTATGCCGGACTTGTGATCGGCACGGTAATCTTTTCTGCCGCAAGCGGACTTGCGGAAGTTTTAATCAGTCCCGTGATTGCCGCCATTCCTTCCGACGATCCCGACAGAGAAATGAGCAAGCTTCATTCCGTTTACGCATGGGGCGTTGTTTTCATCATCGCACTCAGCACGGTATTTTTGCTTCTTGCGGGAAATGAAAACTGGCAATGGCTTGCGCTTATCTTTACACTCATTCCGCTGACTTCCGCATTTCTCTTTTTCGGAAGTGAAATCCCCGCGATGGAAACACCGAAACAAACTTCAGGCGCTTTGCAATTGCTTCGCAACAGCGGCGTTTGGTTCAGCATTTTCGCAATCTTCCTCGGCGGTGCCGCCGAATGCACGATGGCGCAATGGTGTTCGGGATATCTGGAACAAGCTTTGGGAATTCCCAAATTATGGGGAGACCTTTTCGGTGTGGCTTTATTCTCCGTTATGCTTGGTCTGGGCCGTTCTCTCTATGCAAAAATCGGAAAAAACATCGGCAAAGTTCTTTTGCTCGGCACGATTGGCGCAACGGTTTGTTATTTTACCGCAGCCGTTTCCAATATTCCTCTTTTGGGACTTCTCGCCTGCGCGTTTACGGGCTTTTGCGTTTCCATGCTTTGGCCTGGTAATCTGATCGTCGCTTCGGACAGATTCCCCGAAGGCGGTGTATTTATTTACGCCATGATGGCATCGGGCGGCGATCTCGGCGCTTCCGTCGGTCCTCAGCTTGTGGGAATCATCACGGATGCCGTGATTGCCAATCCCGCCGCAATTTCTTTTGCGCAATCGCTCAATCTTGCGCCCGAACAGCTCGGCATGAAGATGGGTATGCTTTGCGGTATGCTCTTCCCTTTCGTTGGTATTTTTGTTTATGCCGCTATCCGCAAAACAGAAAGGAAAAAGAAGGTTCAAATCAAAACTGAACCGAAAGGAGACATCACATGGAAGATCAAAAAACAAAACTGACTTTCACAACGGAAACCGATATCCAATACGTAAAAGCGCAATCATTCAAATCCATGGCGGTTGTTTTTCTCGCTCTTTCGCTTTGCGCTTCGCTCGGTTTACTCGTCGCTTTGCGGACTTTCCTGTATTTGGAAGCGTTCGTTTTCATCATTTGTACGGCCTCGCTCTTTTTAAGCCAAAAAAATCTCAACGATTTCCAATTACATTTTGAAAACGACATTCTCTATATCAAAGACAGAAAAACGGGAGAATCCTTTGAAATCTACGACATTCCTGCAAGCGATTTCATCATCAATCAGACGGCAAAAGAAAAAAAGCTGAATTATTGCAGTCTGGCAATCAAGCACACCATTTTCATGTGCGGCGGTGTAAAAAACTGCCGTGAACTGAAAGAATACATTTCCAATCATTACGAATAAACAGCATAAAACCTGCTCAAACGGATTTTCCGCATGGGCAGGTTTTTCATATCATTTTCTGCCTTGTTTCAGCGCGAATGTCAAAGGGCGCATGTTCGTTTACATCATTTGTAAGTACGAGCGCATCCATATCACGTAAGATTGATAAGATAAACGAAAATTTATCTTATCTTCCCGACAAAAAAATTCGGAATGTTGACGGAAAACAAGATTTATGATAGAATATAGAAAGAACAAACGACGCAGCAAATCTTTTGTAATAACAGGAAACAAAGGAGGATAAATCCATGTGGAACGGAAAGAAAAAAGCGCTTACTTTCAGTTTTGACGACGGAGTAACGCAAGATAAAAAATTGATTGAAATCCTGAACCGTTACGGCTTGAAAGCCACGTTCAATCTCAATTCGGGATTTTTCGGAAGAAACGGAGAACTGATTCGCAACGGCGTTCCCGTTCGGCACGACAAGATACCGAAAGAAGAGATCCCCTCCGTTTACGCAGGGCATGAAATTGCGGTTCATACAAAAACACACCCTTTTTTACCGAATCTTCCCGACGCGCAGATCATTGAAGAAATCACGGAAGATCACGAAACACTTTCCGAACTGATCGGTTATAAAGTCAAAGGGATGGCTTATCCCTGCGGAGGCGCCAATCACGATGCGCGTGTGGAAAAGCTCGTGCGTGAACAAACGCCGTGTCAATATGCGCGAACCATTGCATCCACAGGCGGATTTTCTCTGCCATCCGATCCTTACGCATGGAATCCCACCGTATATTTTATTGATACGGATCTCATGTTTGCGCTTGGAGAACGGTTTCTTGCATTGAAATCGGATGAACCCTTGCTCTTTTACATTTGGGGTCACGCTTACGAATTGGATGCATGGGATTTCTGGGAACGTTTTGAAGAATTTTGCAAGAAGATCAGCGGAAAAGGAGATATTTTTTACGGAACGAACAGGGAGGTTTTGGGAATATGATGCAAATAAACGGATTTACGATCCCCTCTTCCGTTGCCCGACATTTAAAAAACGAAGATTTTCATACGGATGATATCGGTAGATCGGATTCCTCTGTTTTGGTTTTTTCGGACCGTGTTCTGAAGATGGAAAAAACGTCCGAACTTTCCGACAGCGAACATGAAATGCTTTTATGGTTAGACGGGAAATTACCCGTCCCTCGCGTAATTGCTTTTGAGCGTGAAAACGGATTCAATTATCTTTTGATGACCAGACAAAGCGGGAACATGGCTTGCGAACACGGCTTACCCGAAGAAGAAGTTTCCCGTTTGCTTGCAAAAGGTTTGAAAATGCTTTGGCAAACGGACATTTCCGATTGTCCGAAAAAAAGAACGATATCCTCCATGCTTACGGAAGCCGAGCAAAAAATAAAAGACGGTTCTTTGCAAAATCTTTTCCCTTCGCACACAGAATTTCCCGATTTTGAAAGTTTATTTTCGTATCTGTCGCAAAATATACCGCAGGATGATTTCGTTTTTTCGCACGGCGATTACTGTCTGCCAAACGTTTTTCTTGACGATGACGGTGTTTGCGGATTCCTCGATCTCGGCAGAGCGGGCATTTCGGACAGATATGAAGATATTTATATGTGTCTTTGGTCTATGCGCTATAATTTCGTAACCCTCGGCACAATGGAAGAAGCCCGTTTTTCAAAGTGTGAAACTGTCTTTTTCGAGGAGCTTGGCATTGAAAAAGACTTGAAAAAGCTTTTCTTTTTTGAGTTGTTGGCTGAATTTTGGATATAAAAGGAGACGCTATGAGTTTTTATGTGTGCGGAGACACCCATCAGGATATCGACTTGAGCAAATTAACTTCCAAGCGTTTTTGCGCTAAAAATTTGAATCAAAACGATTACGTTCTCATTTGCGGAGATTGCGGCGCTGTATGGGACAACGGCAATACTGACCGTTATCTGCAAAAATGGTACGGCAAAAAGCCGTGGACCACACTTTTTATTGACGGCAATCACGAAAATTTCGATGCCCTGGAATCTTATGCCGTTTGCGAATGGAACGGCGGACACGTGCATTTCATCACGCCTTCGCTCATTCATCTCATGCGCGGTCAGATTTACACGATTGACGGACGGAAAATCTTTACGATGGGCGGTGCTTCTTCCCATGACAAAGAATACAGAAAACAGGGTGTTTCATGGTGGGAAAAGGAATTACCCTCGGAGGAAGAATACGAAACGGCGCGAAAGAATCTTGCTTTGGCGGAAAATCGGGTGGATTACATATTCACACATTGCGCGGGAAACCGTATACAAGACATCGTTGCACCCGAAAAAGAAAAAAACCGTTTAACGGCTTTTTTGGATTCTTTAGAAGACGTTTCTTTTCAAGCCTGGTATTTCGGGCATTATCACAAAGACCTGCAAGCGGATGAAAAACATACCGCACTTTTTGAAAAAGTCATCCGTTTATGGTAAACACAATCTGAATTTCGATCAAAAAGGAGAAAAACATGGATCACGGAAAATTGGCAAAAGAATATTTTATGAAAGGTTACAACTGTTCGCAAGCAGTTTTGCTTGCTTTTTCCGATAAAACGGGATTGGATGAAAAAACGGCAGCAAAGCTGGCATCTTCCTTTGGCGGCGGCATGGGAAGAATGAGAGAGGTTTGCGGCGCTTTCAGCGGAATGCTTCTTGTTTTCGGTATGCTTCACGGATACGTGGCAACCGATGAAACCGCAAAAAACGATAAAAAGGTACAATATGAGCGCGTACAGGAGCTTGCAAAACGTTTCCGCGAGGAATTCGGCTCCATCATCTGCCGAGAATTGCTCACGGGAAGCGCGGCAAAACAAATCAGCGCGGGAGAACGCGCCGACAATGAACAGATTTCGGCTATGCTTTCCGACAGTGCCGTTCCCACGGAGAGAACCGAATCATATTACAAAAAACGCCCCTGCCCCGAGTTGGTCGAGGAAGGTGCGAGAATTCTGGAATCCTATCTCGAAGCATTAGAACGTAATTCAAATCCGAGTAAAAATATGTAATGAAATATTTCATTTTTGAAAATCAAAGAAACGGTACATGTTATCATGAATTTTATCAAGGGAAATGGGATAAACATACATTTTGGAAATCCGATTCTTTATTATTGCATGATGATATTTTATTCAGCCGCAAAGGTTTTATTGAAGCCATTCTAGAAGTGATTCACAATTACGATCCTTTCGGAGAAACGGAAATCTCTCAAGACGAATGGAATAAAATCGGAAAAATTATTTCGCACAAGGACGCTTCCTCACAAGCACTATATAAAGAAGCAGATCTATGGTTAAAAAATGTTTTTATGACATACGATTGCTTCACAATATTGGGCATATAAGAGAGAACCCCGGCAGACCTAAAAATCTGTCGGGGCTATTTGCACTTTATTGTTTATTTTCGAGTTCGTTTATACGTTTTTCCAAGGATTTCACTCTCTTTTGAAGATCGGTAACTACTTCATTAAACGCAAATACAAAAAATGACAAAACAAGAGCAACACCAATCTCAATTAAAATAGGATCACCGCTTTCAAACAGTTTCCATCCTCCGAAAAATACGATGAGATATACGATAATAAAACAAAGAACAAATATACATATCCATTTTAACAGTAACCTGAGCTTGTTTTTCATTGGCTTTTCTCCTTACAAATTTCTTCTCATGATTCATTTTTCATGCTATACCCCAATCCCGCAAAATCGGCAGAGAGAAGATTCTCTCTGCCGATTTTGATTGCTTTACGATAAAATTTCTGCGTTATTCGCCAAGGATATAATCGGCATAAACAAACCAGAAATAGTTATTCTTATAAGAATCCAACACAGCGGAAGGAACGTAGAAACGGCAATCCTTGGACAAACCTTCAAGCATACGCATAGCAACGTCGTTATCTTCAGGTTCGGTTGCGCAAGTTTCCGAAAGGACGTGAATCTTCTTGAGAGAATCCGCGCCGCGGAACGCGCCGTTCTGAATTTTCAAAATATTATCCGTAATTGTCAGTTCCACAAGAGAAGAACCGCCGTTAAAGGCATTGGGCGCAATCAGGCTGACTTTCTTGCCTTCGTAAGCAACGGGTGTGCAGAGTGTTGTCTGCGCTTTGCCAAGTTCGGAAAGTCCCGTGATGGAAACGACGCCGTCGGAAGAAACGTTAAACGTGAAATATACTTCATTTTCATCGTATTCGTAAACGGTATCGTCTTCGGGAATTTCGGGTGCTTCGGGCTCTTCGATCTGAATATCGTCCGCTGTCTTACCGACGAGAGGAGCAAGACCGAGCGCAAACTGTTTCGTATGAAGCACTGCGCCTGCGCTGTTCAGATGGAAGTTACTGTCAAAGAAATAACCGGAAGGATAGATCATATAAGCAGGACTGCCTTCTTCCAAAACACCATCCTCTGCTCTGCCGAGAACGGGGCAATCAAACAGTTCTTCCAGCGCTGTGCAATACGCCTCAATATCTTCCATGCTTACATCAAGCGGAAGCGCCGATTCATTGATCGGACAGGAAGCAAGATACACCTTTGCGCCTTTCTTTTCGGCATATTTTACATATTCATTGACGTAATCCACAAATTCGGGAGAGATCATATCCGTACTAAACGTAATCGGCTTACCCGAATCAAAACCGCCTGCCATAATATTATAGTCTTTATCGCGGTTATTGGCGATGTAGCCGTATTCGTCAAAGGATGAAGCCTTGTAAATGCCCAGACCGGAAATATCCAATTCCTGCTTGAAATATTTCGCTTTGGAAGCGGCAAATTTCCAGAAACTGCCGAGCATGGCAGGATAGTTATCGGAATCAATATGACGGAAATCCGAGAAATTGCCGTCAAGCGCTTGCCACATGGCTTCCGCATTGAAATACGTTGACCACGTTTGTTCATTCATTTCGGGCGCAATGACAATAATATCCCCTTCTCCGATGGCATCTTTCGTATAGTCCATCATGACTTTCGTGCCGAGGGTAGCATAAAGACCGAAGTTGATGACGGGTTTTCCGAGCGTTTCGGAAAGAAGCTTTGCATCCAGACCAAAAGCAAGAGAGCTACCGCCGATGATCACGATCTTTTCGCCTTCGGTTTCATAAAGTCTATCCACTTTCTTTTCAAATTCTCCAAGAAAAGTTTCTTCAAATCTTGAAGGAGTGAGAAAAACAACTGTGGAAACCGCAAAAACGGGAAGCGCAAACGCGAGCAAAAAAGCGATGAATCGAATCCATGATTTTTTCATATCTGTTTGCACCTCCTCAGAATTGGAAATAAATGAAAGCGGAAGCGCCGCCAACGGAAAGGAGCAGGCACCAAGCCGCCGCAACGGCAAGCGTGATCCACACGACCGTATACTGACGGGAAGCCGTTCCTTTTTCATAAAGCGCCGTATCGCTGCAAATGGAATCGAGCATGGAAAGAATGACGATGGAAAGTACCGTAACGATAACGGCTGTCAAAGTAATGCCCATCGAAGAAACCGTTTCGGACATGGCTTCGAGATTCCATCCAGTGAAAAGATTTTTAAGAAGTACGCCAAGGTCGGCAGTACTGTTTGCGCGGAAGAAGATCCAAGAGAAGCAAACGAGAACGAACGTCCAGAATCTTTGCCAGAGCGCAAGGAAAAGCGAATCTTCCTTGATATGGAGCGCTTTATGCAGAGCCAGACGCGGTTTTTTCGTCATCATACCGATGATCTGATAAATACCGTGCAAGCAACCCCAGATGACAAACGTCCAGCTTGCGCCGTGCCACAGACCGCTGACAAAGAATACGACGAACAGATTGAAATAATGTCTTGCTTTGGAGCAACGGTTGCCGCCGAGCGGAATATAGAGATAATCGCGGAACCAGGTGGAAAGGCTGATATGCCATCTCGCCCAGAATTCCTTAATGCTTCTTGCGCGGTAAGGACGGTCAAAGTTTTGCATAAGGCGGATACCCATCACTCTCGCGCAGCCGATGGCAATATCCGTATAACCCGAGAAGTCGCAATAGATCTGAACGGAGAACAAAACGGAAGCGATGACGATACCGAGCCCCGTTGCCGTTTCGGGACTGTTATAGACTGCATTGACAAATTCCGCAAGCAAATCGGCAACGACGATCTTTTTGAAAAAGCCGATTGCCATTTTCTGCAAACCGACGAACGCGTTGTCGGCTTCCAATTTATGCGTTTCCTTGAGCTGAGGGAGCAAATGGTCGGGACGTTCGATCGGACCCGCAACGAGCTGAGGAAAGAAGGAAACGAAAAGCGCATACCAACCGAAATGGCGTTCCGCTTTGATATCGCCGCGGTAAACGTCAATAACGTAAGAAAGCGTCTGGAACGTATAGAACGAAATGCCGACGGGAAGAATCAGTTTGAGCGCAATGAAATCTGCTTCTCCGCCGAAAAGATTCCAAAGGGAAACGGCAGAATCCGCAAGGAAGTTGAAATATTTGAAGAAAAACAGAACGCCGAGCGACGTGATGAGCGTGATGGCAAGCCAGAATTTTTTGCGGCGTTTATTTTCCGTTTTTTCAATGATGATGGCGCTGACGTAAGAAACGGCCGTTGTGAAAAGAATCAGAACGATCAACGGCGGATTCCAGACAGCGTAGAAAATATAACTTGCGGCAAGAAGCAGGGGCCACTTGAATTGCTTCGGCAAAACGAAATACAAAAGGAGAACGAGCGGATAGAAGATCAAAAATTCAATGGAATTGAAAATCATACGGCTTTTCTCCTTTCAAGCATGATGTAACAAAGCCGAATGAACAAAACGGCTAAAACGTAAAGCAGAAATTCGGAAAGCATGGCACCCGCAAAAAGAAGCACGGTTACCGCCGCAGTCTGCGCAAGAACAGTGAGTGTGATCCAAAGCCATTTATGCGGAAGCTTATATTCCAAAAATCCCAAAATCGCCGTAACTGCAAAAAAAATCCACATAACGGGAGAGGATACGATCAAATTTTCCGATCCGTACATAAAAATCAATCCTTTCTCAAAGCGGGCAACGCCCGCCTGATATTTGCTCGCCTTCTTTTCATTTTCCCGCATGGGAAAAGAAGAAAACCGCGAGGTCAATTTCAAATCATTTTTTTCGGTTTGAGATACTGAAGGGAGGCTTTCGCCTCCCTTTTTAGGGCTTTAATTTGCAGTTTTTCCGAGCGCTTTCAGAAGGTCTGCCGCCACGTGTTCGGAACGGAGTGTTGCGCCTTCATCCGTCATGTGCCATGCGGAATCGGAGAAATACGTATAATCGTAAATACAATTTTCAAAAGCGGAAATGGAAGTTATGTTCGGAAGGCTTGTGATCTGTTTTTCAAATGCAGCCGCATCGGAAGCATAGTTTTCTGCGTTCTGTTTTGCCATTGCCGCAAAAGAGTAGAACACTTTGCCGCCTTTGTTCTGAATATTGGTAAAGATTTCCGAATATGCCGTCGTTTCGGTTATACTATAATTGAAAGAATAGTCATAAGTTACCATATTGGAATTACGGTTGGAAAGACTGTCTCCGTATTTGGAAGAATCTTTGGTCAAAGCGTCAAGGTTTTTGAACCCGGAATTTGCCAAGGCAGCGCAGTTGTCTGCAAACGAGGAGAAAAAGTTGTTGTAATAAGAAAGATTCAAATGTTTCAGATAACCGAAATCGGCTTTACGGAATTGCCAGAAGCGGCTGCTGATATCCGCTGCTCTGGAGCCCGCCGTATAGGTTCCGGGTTCGGGACACCAAAGAACGATATCGCCTTCGCAGATATATTCTTCAATGATATCGAAATATGTCAAAACGGGAATATTTGCATTTTCGCCGAGGTTAATGATTTCATATTCGCCGCCGAGCGCTTTGTCGATCACAGCGCAGTCATAGCCGTAATAAGAACCGGAACCGCCGACGATGATGATCTTTTTCTTATCCTTCGCCCAAACCAAGCGGTCGAATTTTGCCGCGCCGTAGGACATCCAATCGCTGATCTGTTTATAAGAAGTATTGATATGAACGGTCTCCAGCGCAGAGCAGCTCTTGAAGCTGCCTTCGGAAATATTGGTTACGCTATCAAAAAGAACGACGGTTTTCAGCGCGGAGCATTTATTGAACGCGCCCGAATCAACGGAAGTTACCGTTTTGGGAATCACAACCGTTTTGACAGTCGCATTATTGAGGAACGCGCCCGAAAAAATTTGCTTTACGTTTTTTCCGTCGATTTTTTCGGGAATCACGACCGATTCGGCAGTGCCGTTATATTTTTGAATCACGATATTGCCGTTGATCTGCATATAAGTAAACTGATCCGCAGGCGTAGCTTCTGCCCATACGCACCAAAGGTCAATGGAGCCTTTTCCGTTTGTATTGACTCTTCCGCCGAGCGAAACGTACTCGCCCGTACCGTCTTCCTTGGTATTATAACCGATGAGAACGTATCCGTCTCTCTTAAAAGAATTACCCGCAATCTTCGTGGAAGGATTATGGAAAAGCGCCACGGAAAAGTTTTCCGTTCCTTTGAAGCCTCCAACGACGGTTCCGCCGTTTGCGTGATAATTCAGCGTTACGGAGCTGTTTACAAAGAGCGTGGTTGCCGAGGTGGCGGTAAGGGTATAAGTCGTATCCTCGGAAATGGGATATCTGCCGTTTACGATGGCATCTCCTTCGGACCAACCGTTAAAGGTATAGTCGTTTTTGGGAGAAACTTTCAAGGTAACGTTTTCACGGGAACCGATGCCTTTTTCCACTTTATAGAAAATATCGGCAGCGATGCCGTTATAACGAAGCGTAATATATTTACCGATTTGAACGGATTCGAGGTCATCGGAAACGGGCAAAGCGGTAAAGCCTTCAGGAGCTTCCGGTGTTACGGGTTTTTCCGTAGAAGAGCTTGAGGTGGATTCGGAGGAAGAACCCGAAGAAGAACTCGACGAGGAGTTTGAGGTGGACTCGGTTGTTTCCGTATCTCCGCCCTGATTATCGCAGGCAACGAACGAAAAACAAAGCAATGCGGCAAGAAGTCCCGCAAAAAATCTTTTTGCAAACATGATTTTTTCCTTTCTTCATTGGATGTGGTGTGAAATTTTAACGAATTTGAATGAAACAATTATACCATAAAACGGCACAAATGTCAATGATTTTATATATTTCTTTCAGGGCTCACGCATGAAATTCTGTTTTTCGCACCTTCGAGTATTTTCCTGAAAACTTTCTTTCACAAAAAAGATACAGCAAGTTTTTTCTTCGTTTGAAAGAAAAAAGTGAGCAAAATTTTCATTTGCTCACTTTTATTACAAATTAAACCTAAGTTTTTATTAACGCATATCCTCAATCACAGCAGGTTTCAATTCTGCGCTGCTGCTGAATTGAAGTCCCATTTCGCCTTTCAGAGTCTGCGTACCGGAGGCGGCAACAATGGATTGAGAAACCATTGCTCCGTCCAGGTAGACATACACAGTCAAATTCTTTTCCACGTTCTGATCCAAATGGCAAATATATTGTGCACGGTCTCCCTCAAGCATGACCCCGGTAACCTTGTCATAAAGGCGAAGAGGCGCTTTGATTTCATCACCATTCACTTCTGCCGCATGCATATCAAGGGCGGAATACCCGTAAATGTAGCCGGTATTGGTATCTGTAAATACAACGCGAAGGCAACCCATATATGCCTTAGCCATTTCGGTAGAATAGGAAGTAGAATCTACGATTGTGAACTTCATATAGCTACCCGCTCCCGCATCGGTTTGTGATTCTCCGTCGCCATAAATACGGTTGGTTGCGTCTGTTTGCAGTAACAAATCAGAATCCTCCGCATTCGTACGGAAAGACAAATCAATGCTGTATCCGTATATATCCACCAATGTCTGATTAGCAGAAATATACTCCGTATTTCCTGTATAACGCCACAGATTGGTTATTAGCGCGTAGGGTGCGTCTGCCGTGCGAAGATTCAGCGTGTACGCTTTTTCGCTTGTGTCAATGGTATAAGAATGACGATTCACACCATTTTCCGCAACAGCAATTTCTTCGGATTTCAGCCCATCTGTCGGAGGTGTATAGGCTTCTGTCTGCGATTTTGCAAAAGCAAGCATGGCGCCGGAAAGGCTATTTCCCAAGCTTAAATAAACATCTCCGTAAACGGTAACAGGTTCTTTGTCAACAATGGTAATCTGATTGCCATTGACTTGCACGGAAGCCGAACCGTAACCCGCATACAAAACTGTATGTATATAACCGGGCAAAGGTATCTCTTCGGAGGATGTTTGTGCAACGTATCCGTAAAGCGTCAAGCTGTTAGTGTCCAAAACGGGATTAAGTACAGCCACTGCTTCCGAGGCGGGGATTTCTTCTGTTATCCAGGCACTTGTGTCCGGATTTTGATAAGCTGTCAGCAATTCCATCGACTGATTCAGCAAAGTGTTCTGATTGTTCAAGAGCATCATACGCTCAGCAAAGGCCATCAAAACGGTCTCATCGAAGTTGTAGTTCCGCAACAGTACGAGCATACCGAGAGCATCCTTGGGTGCGCGAGCAGAATATGCATACTCATAGAGATTATCTTCGGCATAGTCACTGGCTGCCATCGCCAAGGCTGCTTGATATATCATAGCTTCGCCGTATTCCAACTGCTGCTGTAAATCATTCAAGTATTCAGAAATCGTTACAACAGACACATTTTCCTCACCTGCGATTATCTGCATCAGCAAAGTAACGATATCTTTATTGGGAACCGTTGCTGCTTTAATCAGCAGGTTCTGGTAGTAAGAAATATTCTCCTGAGCCTCCTTGAATCGTGTCTGACGTACCGTCAAGCCACTTTCGTTGAAGTTATCCTCAGAGCCTACGCCAACACTAATCTCGAAGCCGGCCCAAGACGGCGTATGGCACACGTCGAAATACGAAGAAAATTGACGTTCAGCCAAGGTATATTTATAAACATGAACACCATCACTATCACTGAGATCACAACTGATTCTACCACCGAATGTTTCTATGAAACCCAAAGCCAGTCCCCAAGGTTGAGGGTGTTGAGCACTGTCATCTTCCCCGCAACTAAATTGGATGCCATGGGACACAGACGAGATAGCAGAACCGATCGTTTCCTCACAGTTTTTGATTTCTTCCTTGAGTCTTGCTATAACGTCTATGGGCATGGAGGTTTCTTCCGGAATATATGTACTATTGTAGTAACGAACAATGGGCTCACCGGAAGGATCCTCATTTTCAACATAATATGTTCCTCTAAAAGAAAAACTATGTTCGATGGTTCCGAAAACACGTTGCAATTCCTCGTTCAATTCGCTCCATGTAATCAAATACGCATCATCAGACTCTTGCGGCAAAAACGGCAATTCTTTTTCTAATTTTGCATAGGAAGTTACCATATTCTCAAGTTCTTCCGGCGGTGTGATACCGTAATCGCACAGAATCTGATAGAGAGCGTCGGGATGAATATATTCACCCGATTTGACAATTTCCATAATGCGATGATATGCATCGTCAAACACTTGCCCATCACATGCGTAGTAAGCGATACTCCAAACAGTCTGCTGCCACATGGCTTCTATGGCATCCGTCATAACCGTCCGAATCGTTTCCAGAGAACTTTCGTCGGTTGCGTAGATTTTCTCATCCAGCAGTGCTTGCAACTCTGCTTTCAGTTGTTCCAGATGACTCGTTTTTATCGCCAACTCTTTTTCCGGTAAAGTGAGCTCGTTTTTAATGCTATCTACTTGTGCATTTTTTTCGGTAATTGATTTCTCCAGCGGCTCTATTTGATCTTCAAGCTCCGCTATTTCAGTCTGCAAACGCGAAATTTCCAAAGAACTGTCCTCGCTTGCTTCATCCAGCAGTGCTTGCAACTCTGCTTTCTTTTCTTCCAGCTCATTTGTTTTTATCGCCAACTCTGTTTCCAGTAAACTGATCTCGTTTTGAACGCTATCTGCTTGTGCATTTTTTTCGGCGATGAATTCCTCCAGCGGCTCTATTTCAGCTTCAAGCTGCGGTATTTCCTGCTTCAAACGCTGATAGTCCTCCGTATGCTCATCCCAGTAGGTCCAATGTTTAATATATAGGTTTATGATGGCAGACTCTAAACATTCTGTTGAATAAGAACGCTTTAAAATACTTTCTATCTCATCTACTGCGGCCTCTCGGCTGCCATTGTCCTGATCGATATCGCGCAAGCTGTCGGTCAAATCATCCAAAGATAAGCCATTAAGCTCATAGTCCCAATCCTCGCGTCCATCATCATAAACACGTACCTGATAATAATGATAATTCAAACCGGGAACGGCTTTACTCCAGTAACGTTCAGAAGTCTCACTGAAACCGGTCTGTTCCAGATCAAAAATCAATCCTACGGTTTTGGTAATCTCCTCCATAGAATAGCCATCAGCACCGTTGATTGTTCCGGATGCAATCACTGTTTGCAACTGTTTTGCAGCCTCCTGAAAAGCACGCAATTCAGTAATAGATTTGCCGGCACTTTCAACTTTTCCAATCTGAAGAATTGCCGAAGTAACCAAGGAACTTATCGTCTCATAATTGGGATACTCCTGTTCCAGAAGCTCCATCGCTATAAAATAGTTATTCGCAGAGGTTGCCTTTGAGGTTGCCAACACGGTAAACGCCAATCTTAACTCCTCATTGGCTGCAGAAACAACAGCAGATACCTTTTCGGAAAAAGCATTCAGATCAAAATCTGAAACAGAAATGCCTGTCCCATTTTTATAAGCTCTCAGCACCGCTTCGCTGCTTTCACAAAGAGATCTCCAACTACTGTGTGTCATATTACTAAGATCACTGTGAGCTTGGTAAAAAATCTCTTGACGCCGGCTCAGAGGTCCAAAAATTCCCTCCGTACCCGGTGTATGGTACTGTGTGGTTCCGATGGCACGTACACCGTACTCATTCGGATTCGTAACAAAGTGTTCTCCGTTATATACACCGGCAAACATATTGTTCGCATAGATATATTCCACTCTGCCGCCTGCTCCGTACACAGGATATGCAAGCGGATGCAATCTATCTACCGCGCCGCCGGCAGAATTCAAAACTGCCGGTCGAAGAATAATTTCATGCAAGCCATAGCTTACGTCATTAAGATCAATCAGATTACCCCATGTACGGTTCGCTCTTGTCAAATTATTCTTACCCAGAGAATTGCCCGGTGCGGTTTTTGCTATATTTTTACCCAACGCAATTTCAAGGTTTCCGTTAGCACTAATGTGCGTTGTAACGTTGGACGCCGCGGGAGCCGTTGACAAAACCAGGAACGCATAAGACGCAGTACTAACAAGCATCGCCGATACAAGAACCATACAAATTGCAGCATACAGCCGTTTTACCACAGATTTTCTTTTGGTCTTCAGTTCATTCATACATCCATTATTATCCAATGTTATCCACCTCCATTAACTTCGATTTTCTAAGGAAACCATTTGATAAAAAAAGCACAGGCATCTGTAGTTCACTTGTGTTTACAATCTGAAAATCATTTCCATAAGAATTGTTTTGAACCATTTTCCTTCTCCTTTCATTTTTCATGGTATACAGATAAATTGATAAATATCACATAATCAATATTATGTAGCATTTTTATTTACTTTACATTGGAAATTATACCACAATCGACATACTTTGTCAATACAATAAATAATAATACACCACAAATTTTCCATCGCTCTGTTATACGAGGTATTTTTGCAATGAGATTTTTAATGAAAAAGTGTCATAATTAATAAACAACTTTTTGCTTAGAGGTGTTTTAATACCACATAATATTGATTATGTAGTATCTTTATATTGCAACAGTCCGAGCATTTGTATTTGTCTACGATGAATTTCGCCGTTTTCTTTTGTATAAATTCGGGTTGTATTGATATTGGAATGTCCCAATATATCTGCCAAACGAACGATATCTTTTTGAAACCGATAATAAGTACGAGCAAATAAATGTCTCAAGTTATGCGGAAATACTTTGTCGGAAGAAACTTTTGCAATTGCGCATATTTTTTTCATATCTGCCCATATATTCGATCTATCAAGCGGCTTGCCTGTTTTCGTAATGAAAATCGGGCCGTTTTTTATTTTCTGTTTTTAACATATTTTTTCAGAATTTTACATAGTGCATTTGGCAAGAAAACTTTTCTGCGCTTACCTTTGCAATTGATATTCGATTGTCCCTTTTGCAAAGATTCTACGGTAATATATTGAAGCTCTGACACTCTGATTCCACATGAACATATTGTTTGCATCAAAAGATAAAGACGCTCATTTTTCTTATCTTTAGCCGCTTTCAATAACCGTTCATATTCTGCTTTCGTTAATTCCTTTTCATTTGATGAAAAAACCTGATTTTGAATCTTGATAACTTTTGCTTTTAATTCAAACCATTCCATATAAGTAAAAAAACTGTTCAGGGATGAAAGAATCGAATTTACACTGGCAACCGCATAATGTTCCAACAAGTATGATTTGTAGGATAACACTATTGTTTTGTCAATTTCTCTATTAAAATTCCATTCCGTAAAGGATTTAACATCTCTTAAATATTTCTCAATTGTAAACTTAGATTTTTCCTCCTCAAACAAATACCTGCGGTATGACTCAATCTTCTCTTGACTAATTTGTCTCATGGCTCAACCTCTTTTTATTTTCATTATAGCATATTTCCGAGAAATTTTCAGGCTGAATTTTTCACTTAATTTCTCTGCGACCTTTTTATACAGATCAAATTTTAATGATTTGAATATAAAAAGTGGGCAACGCCCACCGGAGGTTGCTCGCCTATCTGAGTTTTTCCTATATCGAAACAATGCAAACGGCGAGGCTGTTTTTGAGCAATTTCCTATAGTATAAAAAAGTGGGCAACGCCCACCGGAGGTTGCTCGCCTATCTGAGTTTTTCCCATATCGAAACAATGCAAACGGCGAGGCTGTTTTTGAGCAATTTCCTATAATTTAAAAGGAGCAAGCGCTTTGGCGTTTGCTCCTTTGTTTACTGTGTGGTTTTACATTTTTACCGAAACGTAAACGCTCGGCTTCCGCGGATTACTTATGCGTTTCGATCAAACCGTACGCACCGTCTTTTCTCTTATATACGACGTTGATTTCTTCGGTTTCCTGATCTTCATAAACGAAAAATTCGTGTCCGATCAGATTCATCTGCATAATGGCTTCTTCCATTGTCATGGGTTTGAGGTCAAAGGATTTCTTTCTAACCTTAAATTCGGTTTCTTCTTCTACAGGTTCAAAGAAACCGTACTCGCCTCCGTCGAGGAACGCGCCTTCGCGCAGACGTTTTTCAAGTCTCGTTTTATTTTTGCGTATCTGTCTTTCAATGACGTTGACAGCCGTATCGATGGCGTTGAAATAAGTCGGTCCTTCCACTTCGCTGCGGAAAATAGCGCCGTCTGCCGTGATGGTGAGTTCTAAGATTTCAATTTCTCTTTTTTTGCTGAGCTTCACGGTTGCTTCAGCATTTTCAAGAAAGAATTTATCCAATTTCTTGATCTTCTTTTCAATCAATGTGCGGAGATCGTCCCCAATGGTAACCTGTCTTAAAAGAATCGTTGTTTTCATAGAATAATTCACCTTTCGCTCGTATTTGTAAGGGAAAATGAGAAATGCTTCCTTACAGCTATATTATAGCATATTCGGAAGCATTTGAAAAGACCTTTTTGTCATTTTCGTCAATTTTTTATAAAACTATTTTATTTCATTGTATTAAATAGACAAAATATGGTAGTTACCTAACTTCTGCATGATATTTTTTTCACGGGAATGACAGGTAAAAAGAATACTTTGATAATCTTTTTGCGCGTATTTGGAAATCAGCGTCAAAACCTTTTCCATGCGTCCGTCATCCATACGCGAAAAGCTTTCGTCAAACAAAAAGGGCGGAACGGAGCGTTTATAAAGCAATTCGATCAAAGCCATGCGCAGACAGATATATGCAAGGTCACCCGTACCCGCGCTGAGGAAAGAGGCTTCGTGCATCATGGTTCCGTCCGAAAAAGAAAGTCCGAAATCCGTATCCACGCCGATGGTATCGTATTTTCCGTTCGTCATGGCGCCGAACAGTTTTCCCGCATTTTTGGCAAGTTTCGGAGAAATCCCTTCGCGCAGTTTTCCGCTCGCCGTATTGAGCGTTTCGATGGCAAGCATATACGCGCTCCATTTTCGCATGAGAGTATCAATTTCTCCGTTGAGCACCGCAATTTCTTCCGCGATGGCCGTGGGATCCGTACTGACGGCGCGCAAAGCGGAAAGCTCCACTTCAATTTGATGCATACGGTTGACGTAAATGCTCAGCGCTTCGCCTACGGAGTTCTGTTCCGTCTTCTTTCCGAGAAGATCGAACGCTTCCATTTTTTCATCGTCATATTCCGCGCAATATGCCTCTTTCAGATATTCCTTGGAATATTCGGAAAGATCGTTTTCAATTCCTTCGATATTGCCCCGATGTGAAATCACTTCAAATTCCAAAGCACGGATCTGCTCCTGTATACGATAGCATTCTTCAATGGCGCGGCGCAGAGAATCTTCCGTATTTTCCGAAATCGGAAAATGCGCCTTATTCAAGATGGAAACGATTTTATTGCTGACGGCATCCAGATCATCGGAAGCTTCCGTAAATTTCTCATTCTTTTCATCGCGGAGTCCGCGCAGAAAGAGCATATACGCCTCATCTTCCGAAGAAGCTTTGACAACTTCCCTGAAATCCTCGTAACCGTCACAACCGAACTGTTCGCAGATCTGCGCGATTTCATCGGCGTAATCTCGCTTTTTCATAAATATCACGTAACCCGCGGCAGTGGAAAAAACAAGACAGCAAATGACGGCAAGGTATTTGAGAAGCTCCGGGAATGCGGGCGTATTTCGGAACAGCAATGCCAGAATCAAAGAAAAGACGGCAATCAAGCCGAGCGTCATTCCCGTAAAATTACAGTGGTTCATCTTTTTTTGATTGCGTTCCATATTTTCCACAAGCTGATCTCTTTTTTCCGCATCTTCCGCTCCAAGCTCCACAAAAATGGAAAGCTTATTATCCGTTTTCGCAATTTTCTCGTTGGCTTCGTCCACTTCTCTCTTTGCTTCGTTATAACGGGAAATGGCGTGCAAAAGATCGTTTCTGCGGTTTTTCAGCGTTTCCACGTAAGCGGGGTCCGAAACGGGCATACCGCCGTGCTCGGGTGGATTTTTCAGCGAAATAATTTTTTCTTCCGCTGCGGCAAGTTTCTCTTTTTCATCTTTGCGGAGCAGATAAGCTTTTTTTACAGAATAGCGTTCAAACTCAAGGAGTTCTTCCTGAATTTCGTCTATGCGTTTTTTTGCGGTTTCGGTTTTCTCTTTCAGCAAACGAAGAGAACCTTCCAGAGAAATAATGTCCGTTTCACAGGTTTGAGCGTTTTTCAAACGAGTTTCGATCAAATTTCTTTTTTCTTCCAGATCGAAGATTTTACCGCCCTTGCGGTTTTTATGCAAAAGAAAAACTCGGGCGTTATCCAGCTTGGAAAGCGCTTGCCCCGTATTCAGTCTTTCGTTTCCGGAAAAGAGAATATTTTCCGCTTCATCTCCAAGCGCCGCCCCACCGATTTTGGTATTGACACTCTGGCGGATATATACGGTGCTTTCAAAAACGGAAGAAGAAACGCCGAAAAAGACTTCGCCCGGGGAACGGGATTTAAAGCAGACCATATTGGTTTCCGCATCGTAAATACCGCATTTTTCGCGGAACATATACTTTCCTTCGTCGTTGGTAATGCAAACGACTTCACGCTCGATACGGTATCGGATCCCCTTATCCTTCACGATGGCGGAGCCCGCCGCAAGAGAGGTATCCCAACTGATATATCTCATTTTTTCGGCTGTTTTGGAAGGAAGTCCGTAAAAGATAAATTGAATAAAGGCGCAGATGGTGGATTTTCCCGATTCGTTTGCGCCTTCAATGATATTTACACCCTCGGAGAAGGAAATTTTTTTTCCGTTCAGTTTTCCAAAGCTTTTAATGTATAAAGATTCGAAGGTCATTTTTCATTTCCTTTCTTCTCCGTCGGTCATTTCCGCGCGGAATGTTTTTTTCTGTATGCGCGGATGAAAGGTTTTTCCAGAACGCGCTTACATTTGAAAAATAAATTTTCGGGGTACGGAATGGGCTTTACAAGAATGCCGAGAGAACCCGCGTTACGCGCGCACCAGATATCCGTAAAGATCTGGTCTCCGATCACGGCAACCTCATTCGGCTGAACGCCGAAATGCGCGCAAGCCGCCTTCACTGCGCGGGCGGAAGGCTTTTTGCTTTCGCACGTAGCGAAAACACCGATTTTTTGATTAAAGAGCTCCACGCGGGGCGCGTGATTGTTGGAAGCGATGGCAACACCGAGTCCTGCTTCACGCAAAGAAGCGATCCAACCGACCACTTCCTCCGTCGGTTCGGGATCGCCGTAGGTAACGAGCGTATTATCGATATCAAGAACAACGGCGCGAATGCCTTTGGAAATCAGAATATCGGGTGTGATGTCGAAAGCGCGGTCAAACATGATGTCGGGAACAAACGAAAGATTTTTCATGGCATTACCGTCCTTTTTGATAATTATAAATAAAATATAACATGTATTATTCATTATAATTAGATTATATTATATATCATATCATTTTTCCGTACGGAACGCAATAGTTTTTTTATTTTTTATGACATTTAATTTTTGATCGCTCGGACGGATGGAAATTGAAGAGGAGGCAAAACGAAGAATGCTCAATTGAGATAAAAAAATTCATCTCAATTGCCGAAAAAGGAGCCGTCTTCGTAAAGACAGCCCCCTTGCGGTCATTTCAAAAATTTTTCAAGCATTTTTTCGTAAAGCTTTTTGCTCGGCTGATAACGCATGGGAAGATCAAGCCAAGTTTTCTTTTCCACAATGCTCTTGATATGAGAGAATGCTTCAAAGCCCGCTTTTCCGTGATAGGAACCCGTTCCGCTTTCGCCGACGCCGCCGAATCCCATTTCCGTGGTTGCCAGATGAATGATCGTATCGTTGATACAACCGCCGCCGTACGACAAACGGTCGCCGACCGCTTCGATATGCTCTTTGTTTTCCGAGAAGAGATAGAGCGCCAAAGGCTTCGGCTTATCCGCAAGCACGTCAAAGATTTCATCAAAGGATTCATACGTGAGGATCGGAAGCACGGGACCGAAAATTTCTTCCTGCATAACGGCATCGTCCCAAGTTACGTTTTCCATGACCGTCGGTGCAATGCGCAGCGTTTCACGATTGCCGTAACCGCCGAAGGCAACCTTTTTGGGGTCAATCAGCTTAGCGACGCGCTCGTAGTGCTTTTCATTGATCATTTTTCCGTAATTCGGATTTTCAATGGGAAGCACGCCGTACTGCGCGCGCAGTTGGCTCTGAATGGCGGCAATCAATGCGTATTTCACGTTTTTATCGCAAAGAATATAGTCGGGTGCAACACAGGTTTGTCCGCAATTCAAAAATTTACCGAAAACGATTCTTTTCGCCGCCAATCCGATATTTGCGGAATCATCCACAATGCAGGGGCTTTTGCCGCCGAGCTCAAGGACGGTGGGTGTCAGATGTTCTGCCGCATGGCGCAAAACTTCTTTGCCGACCTTTTGGCTTCCCGTAAAGAATACCATATCAAATTTCTTTTCCAGAAGGCTTGCGTTTGCCGCTCTGCCTCCCGTTACCACGGCAACGTATTCGCTCGGGAAAACTTTGGAAACGATTTCCTCGATCAGCGCGCTCGTCGCGGGAGAATACGCGCTCGGTTTCAAAACGACGGTATTGCCCGCCGCAATGGCATCGGCAAGCGGATCGATGGCAAGCAGGAAGGGATAGTTCCACGGACTCATGATCAGAACGGTGCCGTACGGAACGGGTTTCTGATAACTGACGGACGGAAATTGCGCAAGCGGTGTGCTGACTTTTCTTTTCGCCGAAAGCTTACCCGCATTTTTAATCATATAACTGATTTCCGTGAGTGCCATGCCCGTTTCGCACATAAAGCTTTCAAATTCGCTTTTGCCGAGGTCTTCGTGCAAAGCCGTTGCGATCTTATCTTTATATTCTTTAATCGTTTCATAAAGTTTTTTCAGCATTTCTACGCGGAAATCCACGGAAAGCGTTGCTCCGCTGCGAAAAAATTTCTTTTGGTTTTCCAAAATCAAATCAATATTGGCTGTCATAGATTGTTTCTCTCTTTCCGATATTTTTGAGGGGTTGAAACTTTTCATTTTTCAATTCTATATATATTATATGATTATTCAAAGAAAAAGTCAATTCCATTTGAAAAAATTACGGATTGCATTTGTTTTTTGCGTAAGCCCATCGGAAAATCAATGATGGTTTAGCATAATAAGTCTGCAAAACATTCTGTCTGTTGCGGGACATTCCTTTTTTGTGTCATTCCGGAGCGCACGGCGTTTGTCTTTACGCTGACGGAGTTTCAATGCTGCATTCTCCTAAATCCCCGTTTATCTCAGCACTCGCATGAGACACGACGAAAAAATATTTGAAAAAATTGTGAAAAGCCGTGCAAAGCAGGGGAAAATATGGTATAATACAGACAGTTCCCGAAAAGCCGAAACACAATAAAAGAAAAAGGAGACGGTACAGGTATATGAAAACAGAATTCAAAGGCGTATTTCCCGCATTGGTAACCCCTCTTACGGCAAAGGAAAAACTGAATGTCCGCGCGCTGGAGGCTTTGATCGACTACGAAAAGAAAGAAGGCGCCAAGGGTTTTTATATCGGCGGCGCAACGGGCGAAGGTTTGCTGCTCGATATTCCCGAACGCAAAAAGCTCTGTGAAAAATCCATCGAATTTGCAGGCGAAGATTGCGCCAAGATCGTTCACATCACGGATATGAATTTCCGCAACACTTTGAAACTTGCCAAACACGCAGAGGCTTGCGGCGCAGACGCGATCTCTTCCATCGCGCCGATTTATTTCAAATACGATGAAAACGAAATTTACGAATATTACAAAGCCATTGCCGAAAGCGTTAATATTCCTCTCATCATTTATTACACCGCTGCGGCAGGCGTGAACATCAGTCTGGACCTTTTCTCCCGTCTGTTTGCAATTGATAATATCACGGGCGTGAAATGGACTTCCTCCAACTATTACGAAATGATCTGTCTGCGCGAAAAATTCCCCGAAGCCACCATTTTCAACGGTCCCGATGAAATGCTCATCTGCGGTCTCGGTGCAGGAGCAAACGGCGGTATCGGCTCCACTTATAACATCATTTTCCCCCTCATCAACGAAGTTTATCAAAGCTTCCAAAGCGGCAATATTGAAAAAGCGAGAGAAGCGCAGAAAAAAGCGGACAAGATCATCCGCGTGATTCTGAAATATTCCGTTATTCCCGTCGTAAAAGCCGTTCTGGAAGAAAGAAGCATTGAAGTCGGAAACGCTTCCTTCCCCATGGTCAAATACAGCGCCGGGGAGCGCAAACAGATCCTCCGCGATATGACGGAAGCAGGGTTCGTTCTTTGACGTAAAGCAACGGTAATACGGGCGGAAGCCAAACGAAAAATTCTTATGCAAAAAGGAGAAATCACATGACTTACGTAATGTCCGATATTCACGGTCAATATGAAAAATATCGCAAAATGCTGGAAAAGATCGCTTTTTCCGATGACGATACGCTCTATATTCTCGGAGACGTGCTGGACAGAGGCGATGAATCCATGAAAATTCTTTACGATATGAGCATGAGACCCAACGTGATTCCTTTCATGGGCAACCACGAACACATGGCGGAATACGTTTTGCGGAAGCTGAACGTGGAAATCACTGAGCAAAGTCTGGAAAACAACTTTACCGTTGACGTTCTCCGCGCCTTAAACGAATGGTATGAAAACGGAGGACAGCCCACAGCCAAAGAATTTTCCCGCCTTTCTATCGACGATAGAGAATATCTCCTGGACTATCTGAGCGAATTTTCCTTTTATGAGGAAATTACCGTCGGAGAGAATACGTTCGTCCTCGTTCACGGCGCCCTTTATGATTTTTCTCCCGAAAAGGAATTGGACGATTATCATCCCCTCTTTTGCATTTATAACCGAGCCGATTACACCAAAACGTATTATCCCGACAAATATCTGATTACGGGCCACACTCCCACGTATTTATTCGCGCCGGAATGCGACGGAAAGATCTACCGAAAAAACCGCCACATCGCCATTGACTGCGGTGTTTGCCACGGCAAAAATCTCGGCTGTATCCGTCTGGAAGATTTCAAGGAATTTTACGTTTAAGCGGCAACATTCAAACCATTTTCCATCGTTCAAAAAGCGGACAAAACAGTTTTCACGCTGTTCGGTTCGCTTTTTCTTTCGCAACGTGAGTCCGATGGAAAAGGCAGATAATGATTCAGCGCAATAAAAAGTTTGCAAAGCATTATATCTGTAGATAAACTGCCCCTTTTACTGTCATTCCGGAGGGGCTTACGACGGAAGCCCCGATAGAATCTCGTAGCAAAAGATAAGATTCTTTTCAAGTTAGTTGAGGTTTGCGATGAGATTCTATCGGAAACTTCGTTTCCTCCAGAATGACAGTGCGTGGCTTTCCTCTGTCGGCTGACGGGGGTTCAATTCTGTTTTTGCATTCGTGCTGTAAATGATTGTTTAGATTGACTTTTTTCTTGATTTGCAAGAAAAAAGTTCCAAAAAAGAAGCAAACAAGCTTGGGCAGCTTGACCGCCTGTGCAAACTTGTAGCTATGTGCTTACGATGAACTTATA
>SVRL01000110.1 GCA_015064845.1 Oscillospiraceae bacterium
CCGGAGCGCATTGTGCCGAACGCATGGCCCGCTTTTACGCCCGAAGCGAAATGGCAGGAGATCTATCCCTCCAACGCCTTCATCGGCAACTATCTGCGCCTGGAGCTCCTGTATCTCTACGGGGAGCATGAGAAGCTCATCGAAAACATCAAGGGCTTCTTTACGAAGATGGCAGACCTTACGGGTACTCTCTGGGAAAACGATTCCACCACTGCAAGCTGTAACCACGGATTTGCTTCTCACGTCATCTATTGGATGGACGGCATGGGTATGCTTTCTTAAAAAGCATGGCGCGG
Source organism: Oscillospiraceae bacterium (assembly GCA_015064845.1). Taxonomy (GTDB): domain Bacteria; phylum Bacillota; class Clostridia; order Oscillospirales; family CAG-272; genus QALR01. The sequence continues at coordinate 297 of SVRL01000110.1, forward strand.
ATTTGCTCCGCGGCAAGAATAGCCAAATGAAAAATCCGAAAGCGAAAGGCTTTCGGATTTTTGCTATGTGTGGCAAAATTCGATGCAGATCGGTTTTGCAGAGGGCAGGCTAACCCACGGGCGTGCATGGGAGTTGCACTTAACCGCTATCTTCCGGGGCACAACGCCATGCTTGTAACGAGTCCTATGTAATCAAATTTTGGTTATTCGTTAATTGCATCAGCGACAAATTGCGCTAAGCTAACCCATTCCTCTGTTGCAACGGGTTGTTCGTGGCTGAACCTTATGACCTTGCCGTCGCTGCAAAGCAAAATCTTGTCGCCATCAGGGCATTTTGCGATCACGATACCGTCCGGCTTTGCGTCGAGCAATTCTTCGGTGAGCAATTCTTGCGCAAACAATTTGTTTTCTTCTGTGGCAATATCATAAGGCAAAAGTTCATACTCATCAGAAAGATAACCTCCGTTTGCAATTAAGTAATACGGCAAAATCGGTGCATAGTTTGTTTCAGCAATATCGTCGGATTTGGCTTTTGGAAACGCTTTCTTGAAATCTTCTTTTCTCTCTTTCTTTGCAATCCTCAAAAGCTTCAAGGCATCCTTTTCCGAGATCAAACGCAAAGGGCGTTCTGTGTTTTTCAACTTTTCGTATTCCGATATGCTTTTTTGTAAACAACTTACGATAGGTCTATCCGGTATAACTGTGTGACTTAATGTATATCCGCTCGGCAATTCTTTTACAACCATGGCTGGAATCAAATCACTTTGCGAAATTGCTTTTTCTTGAAGCAATATTTGAACAAAATCCTTATGAATCAAGAATTTGTTTTTTACACAATCTACATATGGTTCACCAAACATAGGGGAATAGATTCTTTGTAAATATGCGTGTGCAATATTGCATTCCGGGACATTCGATTCAAGGTAGCAATCCTGAAAATCGCTTTGCTGAAGTTTATAGAAAATACCTGCAATTTGGGGAAGATGACCGCCCAACGCTTCAATTCTTTCTTTATCCTCAACAGTAATGTCTCTGCATGATGCAATGGTTGGAATTTGATAATTACAATACAAATGAAAATATTGCTCCGCTTGATATTTTCCTGTATCTCTTGCCCAGCAAAAATCAACATCGGTGACGTTATGATGAATGCAGGCATCTCTGAAGCGTTCAGGAACAAGCATCGATTCAAGTGACCATCGCTTGGGAGAGGGACGTAATTCGTGATGGGCGCGGAGATTATAAATCTTTACCGTTTCGCCTTGTTCGCTCTCACATTCATCGGAATCACACAGGGTATTATCCTTGAATGTAGTAGGAATCATTTCGTACCAATCGCTCGTGTAATCGGCATATTTTCTTGTGTAAATGCCTCTTGCTTTCCATCCGTTTTTCTTGCAGAAAGAATGGATGGCAGACAGGATTTCATCCGCGCGAGGATTCTGTAAATCTAATTTGCTCCATCCAACACAATCGCACTTTAAGCCAAGTGAGTGAACAAAGTCTATATTTAGAAGGTATTCTTCCTCTCCATTGATCCGTTTATCATTCTTATCAAGAATCCAATCTAATGTTTCGATGATTTTCATTTTGAATCCTCCTTGAACAGATTTACATCTATTATACCACAATTTTGTAAACATTTCAACCAGACTTAGCGAAAAAAGCACGCCGAAGCGTGCTTTTGAATTATTGAAATGTTGTGCAATCCGTACACACAAACCAACCTTCGCCTTCATCGTGGCAAATTACGTAAAATTTTCTCAAAAATCCGACCCGAAAGCCAAATTCCGCTTCGTGATATTCTTCTCCGTTTTGTTTGGTATGATATGTACTGCTGGATATCAGTTTTACATCCTCTTCCGAAAGACCAAGCTCCTCAAAACGCTCGCTCTCCACAAGGTACGTATATGCCATTTGATATTCTTCACTGTCTTTCTGATTGTCAAGCATAATATTTGTAACAAAGATTACAAATATGAAAAAAAGTATAAATGCCGCGCCGAGAACACTGAAAAGAATGATCAACGCTTTTTTATTCTGCGCGGACTGCGCAGTTCTCTGCTCGGTATATCGATTGATTTCCTTTACTTTTTGTTGAGGAGGTTGCGGTTTACCATGAATGTCTAAATCCTTTTTGGAAACAACAACGGTATGCGCCACTCGATCGCCAATTGAAAGTCCCGTCGCAAGCATGATAATCGCATCGATCTCCATAATAAAAGGAGAGAATATATTTCGCAAAAGCAATTGTCTTTTTTTGGGCGCTTCTCCTGTTTGCTTGTTCAATATCATCAGCTTCATGATCCTTTTTCCGAGCGAACGGCCTCCGAAAATCAAATCCCTCAGCATAAAACAAACGGGATATGAAAGTATGATAAAAAGCAAAATCAACATTACTGCCTGTGAGGGGTCTTCTTTTAAAAGAAACGCCATATATAAGGATACAATGAAAAGGACAGCGAAACCGATCATATTCCAATCAATAAACCAAGCCGCCAGACGGCGGATTTTGGTTCCCGTTTCGTTGTGCAAATCAATCCTTCTCAAATATTCATAGCGTTCATTGATCTGCCGTACTTCTTCCGGATCAAGACGACCATCCTCAATATAATGCCCCGCCATCAATTCCTCGGGTCTGACACCCAACATTTCCGCAAGTTGAAAAAGAATCTCTACTCTCGGTTTTGAGCTTCCGTTTTCCCATTTTGAAACCGCCGCCGCAGTTACCCCAAGCCGATAAGCTACCTCAGCCTGTGTTAAACCGTTCTTTTCTCGCAGATGACAAACAAAATTTCCAAAGTTATAATCGTTCATATCATTCTCCTTTCCGATCATGATACCCAAATTATAACCCTAACAGCCTCAAAAATCAAGAAAAACCATGTTGAATATCAGTTGATATTGCTTTTTGGACAGTTTTTGGCGCAAAAAATGCCATAATTATAAATATATCCTATGCAAAAAGAGGAATAACAGGAACCGCAACAGCAAGTGACACCATCATAAAACCAATCATCCATTTACTGTTTTTTGATACCTTTGCTTCCAAAGAAGGTTGGTATTTTTTCACCTTGGAAATCAAAAACATTGGCGCGTGAATCAGATTGATTTTTTCTTTCCTTGTGTAAATAACAGCATGACAGAATAGATTTTCTTTTTTGACTACTCCACCGGGTAATTCAATTTCGTATTCTATTTTGACAATGTCATCCCATTTTATCAAACCGTCTTTATAATGTATTCCATCTTCATTTATGACACAAATAATTTTACCGAAATATCGTCGGTTAAGTACGGATAAAATTATAAAAGGAACAGCCAAAATCAAACATACCTCAACAGAAACAAATAAATCAGAAAACCAATTTGATAAATTAAAATTTTTTGAATACAAAGAAAAAATAAAAGTGCAATAAGGAACGAAAAGCATGCAAAACAACAATATCAAAAGCGGCCATGTAAAATATTGCCAACGTATTTTATCGCCGGCTATTTCACGAAGATGATTTTTCTTCATTTGATACTCTCCTTTGCCGTGTTAATACCACAACTTTGTAAACGGTTCAACCGGTTTGAATTTGTCTGCAAACCTACTATCCCTTGGCAATGATGGGAGTTAAAAGTATCCGCGTTCTACCGGACTTTTAACGCCATGCTTGTAACGAAGCCTATGTAATATTAATGGCATTGCTTCACATATTCTTTTTGCTCAGTCTTGTAGATATTTTTGATTTTATTTTCTTAATTTCTTGGCATTCTTTTCTACACCAAAAAGCATAACTTATGACACTTCCGATAAGCATTAAGCATATCATTATCGCACAAATTATATGGAATATTTTTTGATCATGCTCCCATTCAGCAATAGATTTATCCAAGTCAATAAACTCGTTATCCGGTGATGACAAAGACCGTGTGATCTTAGTAAATATATTTTCGCAATATATAATGCTATACTGTTGATTGGGAATCAACTGTTGAGACAAAAGTTCCGTTTCTTCAGTTCCTGTGCCAAGTATGTATCTATCACCATCGGTTGTATATAATACGTAGGTGCTTCTTCTCGCAACTCTTTCTCTGGAAATGTTTGAATACGTAATCTGCTTTTGTTCCCATTTTTCAGGCGGAGGATTGATTGACATAATGCCCCACAAGATCGCCATCAAAATTGCCAATGGTACAATAACACATAAAATCTTCAACAATATATTAAGACGCATTTCTTTCAAACGCATATTTTGATTTTTTATATAACCATCTGTCTTTTGCTTGCCTTGGTTCTGCATGTTCTCCTCCTTGTGTCCGATTTTATTTTAATTATATCACAATTTTGTAAACATTTCAACCGTTTCGCTGGTTCGAATCTGTCTACAGACCCGAAATGGTCGAAATGCATCTACAAAATTTCGAAAAACTTCAGAGTCGAAAAGTTTTTAGTGAAATATTCGGCTTACGCCGAATATTTCACTTGCCTGAAGGGCAAATTTCGTTGAAAGGGGCTGTCTCATTAAGATAGCCTAAAAAAGAAAAGCGGTTGTTCAGTACCAAAAAGGTATTGAGCAACCGCTTGCTTTGTTGTATAATTAAATCGCGACAAATAACTAACAAGAAAGCGAGGAT
>SVRL01000111.1 GCA_015064845.1 Oscillospiraceae bacterium
ATCTTGTGTTTTTTAATCAAATACATACCATATGCAACGTTTCTTTTTCCCGTTTTTTTGTTTTTTCTTTCCCAAAAAAAGAAGTTTTTCGAAAAATTTCCGAAAAACTTCTTAAAAACATCTTAAAAATTATTTTTCAATTCTTTTACATTCCTTGGGAGCCTGACACAGAATTTCAAGAGAACCGTCCTCTTTCTTTTTCCATTCCACGCAAATTCTGCCGTAAGGTGTTACCACGGAACCTTTTGCAAAATCCAATCCGGAAGGCTTCGGTTCAACGGTAAATTCCGTATAACCCGGTTTTGTTGGCTGAATACCGAGAACTTCCGTCATCAAAAAGATGGCGGGAGAAGCCGACCATGCGTGCGCCACGCTTCTTGTCCAATCCGTTCCGCTCTTGAACGTTTCGATACAAGTTGTCAGACCGCTTTCCAAAAGATTTCCCCAATCCCGCTTTTGTGTCAGCAACGCAAGATCATCCCGTCCGAATTTATAAAGCGTTTTCAACACAAAATACATAAAGAAAGGAGAACCGATATGCACGTAACCGTCAGGAGCTTCTTCTTCGGAAGGAATTCCTGCCGTGCGATTTGCAGGCGTACCCGAAACATAAACACCGGATTCGATATTATCAACCAGAAAACGCATAGCCGATTCCCGTCTTTCTTCGGGAACACATCCGTAAATCAACGCCAATGTATTGCTCTGTACGCCGATCCGGGCTTTTTTCAGATAGTCTTCATATGAAACCTTCGGCATTTTTCTTTCATCCATGTAAGCGCAATATCGTTCATACGCATAAGGATCGCGCACGGTATCCACATACGCTTGCTTTTCTTCATCCCAGCAATATGTATTTACGGCAGTTCGGTAAGCGGTTGCTCTTTCATTATAATATGCAGACAAAGAAGGATCTCCGAGAATTTCCGCCATTTCCGCCGCTCTTCTGTAGCAATGGGAGAGCATGACGTTGTTGGCTGTTACTTCTCCGTAAAAATCAAGGTCGTTGTTTGCCCATTCGATCAGATTCCACGCGCCTTGCATATCAAAAAGTCCGCGGGAATCCGTCATTCTTTCGCAACGCGCCAAGGTCTCCTTGACCGAAGCAAAGATTTCACGAAGGAATTCAAAATCGCCCGTATATTTATAATGATCGTAAACCTGCAAAAGCCACATAAAAGACCAGATCGGAATACATCCGTCGGGATAGGTCGGGAAACAAGCGCAGGGTAAATACAATTTATTGATATATCTCGGATTTCTCGTTCTGTAATTCAGCCACAAACCGTCCTCAATGGACTGCGCAATCAGTTTCAGATATTGTTTATCGAATTCAAACGCGCCGAAATTCAAAAGATTGACGGTTGCCGTAACACGTCCGTCGCCTGTCCATGCGTTTTGTTCATAACCGGGACAATCCACGTAAAGATCCAGCGAACAAACCTCCGCCGTACGTACACACATCCGATAAATACGGTTGATCATTTCATCCGAGCAAGTGAAATCCGCGCCTGACATCGGATAACGGGTTTCAATCACATGAATATCTTTCAGAATCACGTCGGAAGTCTGACCGTAAATATAAACGGAAAGATAACGGAAGCCTCTGAGTCTGCGCGAAATATAGGATTGCAAACCGTCCTTACAAATATATTTTATTGTCGTTACTTCTTTCATACGCTTGATTCCATCGTCCGTAATCATTTCAAAGCTGTGAATTTCCATAACGGTGCCTTCGGGAGCGTCAAGCTCAAACGCGATTTTACCAACCTGCTCGTCCCCGAAATCCAAAACGAAATGGGAGATATCCTTTTGCGGAGAAATACGAACACAGGCATTTTGCGCGCAAATCGTTTGCAAGCCCTCAATTTCTGCCGTATCCTCGGAGTGCGTAATGCTTTTATCATTGAGAATCCGCACTTCTGCAAAGCCATTGGAAGGAATCCGATCCATTCTCGTCTGAATTTCAAAAAACGCAGTGTCGGGAACGGCATATTGCATGGGAACCAAAGCCGTTTTGATTTCTTCGGAAACGGATTCAAACGAAGCGTATGAAAGAACCGCATTCATTTTTTCATTCAAAGCAACGTCCACCTTCGGCGCATTCCACGGATAGCGAGTGGGCGGTGTGGAGATCAGATAAGAAGCAAACGGAAAACCGTCCTCCAAAGGAGACGCAAAAAAAAGCGATTCATTTGTACGAATCAGAAATTCAGCCGTCCAGGCAAATGCAATTATACAGAAATGCGCACCTTTACCAAGCGTAAACGGTTGCTTGAGCGGAACTTCCCTTCCATCTATATATATCGAACGCAAATCTTTGCAAACGGCAAACGTCATTTCCGTATCGGTTTGCGCTGTAATCACGGTCATTGCGCAAGTAACGCCCTGATTGGAAGGACCGAGGCGCATAGCATATCCTTCGGGTGTTTGCGAAAGCATGAGTGCGGAAACAGCCTTCGGATAATGAACGTCTGCCGTCTGCGCTTTGATCTTACTTTGACGGAAAGAAGCGTAAGGCGCATGCAAAAGCTCGTTGCCGATCACCGCCGCCGATTTCCAATCACTGTCATCAAAATCAATTTCCGCAAAATTTTCCGTCAGTTTTTCGGCGTAAACGATTTCTTCTCCGCCGCCGCTGATATCATAATTGACAGGTCCGGCGAGCGCTTTTTCATCTTCATATACCCAAGAACCGTCCGTGAAACAAACCGTTTCTCCGTCTGCCTTGATTTCAAGCGCAAAGCCTGCGCGGATCTCTTCGCCCGTATCAATATTCATAACGGCAACCGTATTTTTTCCCTCATGTAAATACGGAAGAATATCGGAAACCTCATAGGCCTTATCAAACATATAGGAACGGACAGTCAGCGAAACGGCAGGCTCTCCGTTGATATAAATTTCCGCATAATTTGCCGCCATGGCAAGCAGTACCGCCTTTTTAGGAAGCTTATTCAAAGAAAATGTTTTACGAAACATCTGCGAAGAAAATTTTCCCACATCCAAAGGCCGAATCCAACGGGTATTTTCCCCGAAAGAATACGGCTCGGAAACCGCTGTTGCATATATAGGATTTTTCATCAGAAATTCATTCCTTTCCCTGCTGAAAGCAGATTTTTATTCTATAAGAAATTGCTCAAATTGAACCTTACCGTTTGCATTGTTTGGATGCAAGAAAAACTTGGATAGGCGAGCAACCATCGGCGTCGATTCGCCACTTCAAGGGCATTATAACACAAATTTTTTTCTCATGCAACACCGTAAAAAAAATTTTAAACTTTATTCAAAATTAAAATGCGGATAACGTCTGCCTATCGACATTCCTCTTGTATTTATGTGGCACAAACAGCGAGAGAAAAATTGCGAAATTTCCTATAATATAAAAAGCCGATGAAATTTTCATCGACTTTTCAATCCATATATAACGAATGTTTTGAATGCTGAATTAGGGTGCCGGATTTTCTTCGTCCTTCACGTATTCCATGATATCACAGAGATCACATTCCAAAGCCGCACAAATACGGTTCAAAATGTAACTGTCGTAACGAACGACACGGTTTTTATAGTAACGATCTATCGTTTGAAATTTCACCTCAGTACGCTTGGCTAACTCATATCGAGTGATACCGTGCGCTTCCAAATATTGATCTATTTTCAATCTTACCATCATTCCCCCTCCTTTGATATATATTTTATCGAATATATACCCGATTGACAATTTATCTATTTAGGTATATACTTATATAGGTATATAAACAGGAGGATTTTATTCATGAAATTCCTAATCGTCGGCTCACGGAGTATTACAGACTTCGACCTATCCCCTTATATCCAAACAGATGTTGATACCATTATCAGCGGCGGTGCTTGCGGAATTGATCATTTGGCAGAACAATATGCTGATCTGCACCACCTTTCCAAATATATCATTCGTCCGCGTTACGACCTCTATGGACGCGCAGCCCCGCTCAAACGCAATGAACAAATGGTAGACATGGCAGATGCCGTACTTATCGTCTGGGATAACCGCTCAAAAGGTACTCGATATACAATGAAATATACGAAAAAAATGAAAAAGCCGATGATTCTCATTCAATTCTGATGGCAATATTCATTTATAATCTTTTATTTTATCCATATAAAAAAGCAGAATATAAAAAATTTCAAAAAAATTCATTGATTTATCATATAGAATGTGGTACAATAAAAGTGTATCAGCGATGAATACATCGCAATAATTTAATTTTTATGGAGGAAATTACCAATGGCACAAAACAGATACATCGGCGATTATCCCGTAATCGGTATTCGCCCCGTTGTCGACGGCCGTCGCGGACCCCAGATGATGCGTGAATCTCTGGAACCCCAGGTTTGGGCGATGGCAAACGCCGCAAAAAAACTTTTTGAAGAAAATCTTTTCTATTCCAACGGCGAACCCGTAAAGGTAGTTATGGCGGACACCTGCATCGGTCGTGTTCCCGAAACTGCAGCTTGCGCAAATAAGTTCAAGAAAGAAGGCGTTTCCATCACGCTTTCCGTAACTCCCTGCTGGTGCTACGGTTCTGAAACGATGGATATGGATCCCACTACGATCAAAGCTGTTTGGGGCTTCAACGGCACGGAACGTCCCGGCGCTGTTTACCTTGCAGCCGTTCTCGCAGGCCACGCACAGAAAGGTCTTCCCGCTTTCGGCATCTACGGACATGAAGTTCAGGACCGCGATCAGGTCAGCGAAATTCCCGAAGACGTAAAAGAAAAGCTCCTCCGCTTCGGCCGCGCAGCAATCGCAGTTGCAACCATGAAAGGTAAATCTTACCTTCAGATCGGTTCCCAGTGCATGGGTATCGCAGGCTCCATCATCGATCAGGATATGATGGAAAGCTAC